>JALZAI010000253.1 GCA_030948475.1 Actinomycetota bacterium | reverse complement strand
GCGTTCAGCGCCTCGGAGCGCGGCTCGGAGCCGGATTCACCGAGGGCGGGCTGCACCCGTCCTTCGGCACGCGCAACTTCATCCTGCCCCTCGTCGGCGGCTGCTGTCTCGAAGTGGGTGCCGCGCTCGATCATCCGGCTGTCGATCGCGCGCCGTACGGACGCGCGGTCCGTGCCCGCGCCGCGGAAGGCGGCGGCTGGCTGACGTGGGTACTCCGGGTTGACGACATCGCGTCCTTAGAGCACCGGCTGGGCCGCCCGGGCGCCGAGGGTCACCGTCGTCGTCCGGACGGTTACGAGCTACGTTGGCGCCAGATCGATGTCCACGAGATCGCTATCGACCCGCAGCTGCCGTTCTTCGTGCACCGGTACAGCCCGCGCTCCGAGCACCCGTCCTCAGCCTGGTCACGCGTCACACTGCGCAGGCTCGAGATCGCTGGCGAGGAGCAGCGCATCGACGACTACCTCGGCACGTCGAACCGTCAGCCGCTCGAGTACGTCGAGGTGGACTGGCTCGATCCGCACGACGAGGGTTCCGGAGTCGTCGCCGCCGTCTTCGACACGGCGTCCGGCGCCGTCCGCGTCGACTGAGCGCCCGTCCGGTCAGTGGTCAGCGGCTCGCACATGGCGGCTTCCGACACGCCCGCCACACGCGCGCCGCGTCGTCGGGCGCCGAGTACCGATCCGACGAGGATCAGCGGGAAGCCCACTGCCGTGCCGAGGGTGAAGTCCTCGCCGAGCAGGGTCACGCCGAACAACACCGCGACCGCTGGGTTGACGTACGTGATCACCGTCGCGCGTGCTGGCCCGACGGCCGAGATGAGCGCGAAGAACAGCACGAACGCGAGTGCCGTGCACACAACGGCGAGGGCGGCCACCGAGCCGGCGACCTCGGCGTCGACCCGGCGCGGCCAGCGTGCCAGGGCGTAGGGCAGGTAGCCGAGCGCGACGAGCACCAGCGATGCGCAGACCACCGGGATGCTGGACAGGTCCGCCAGCCGTCGCGCCATGATCACCGGCGCCACTGCGTAGCCGATGACGACGACGAGCACCTCGAGCAAAGCTGTGGCATGGATGTGACCGAAGTCGAGACCGACCAGCATTGCGACGCCGCCCAATCCCACGAGCAGGCCGACCAACTGCATGGCGTCCGCCCGCTCCTCGGCGCGCGTCAGCCTGGCCACGACCACGCCGACGAGCGGGACGGCCGCGACGAGCAGGCCGGTGAGCGAGCTGGGCAAGTGCCGTTCCGCGTCGGAGAGGAACAGCCACGGGATCGCCATCTCGATGACGCTGAAGGCCAGTAGCGGACGCCAGCGTCGCAGTACCTGGCCGAACCCGCCCGCCCGCAACGCGAATGGCAGCAGGATCAGTCCACCGACGCCGGTGCGCAAGAACACGAGCGTGCCTGGCGAGATGTCGCGAACAGCGATGCGGATCAGCAGGTACGGGATTCCCCAGATTAGGCACATCGCCGCGAACAGGGTCCACGCGCGTCGGCTCACGGGCAAGCCTCGCTGCGCTCGTTCGGCCGCCGAAGGTCCAAGCCGACGGTGCGCTCGCAAGCTTCGCTCACGGTCGAACCTCGCAGCGTTCGCTCACCCCTCGAATCTAGTAGGGCACTACGACAGCGTGCGCGACGATGGCGCGGCATAGTAGGCGGGTGCACAACGTCGCCCTCAGCTGGCAGCAGTCGGCCGAAGTCGCCGGATTGCTCGCTTGTGTGGGCGTCGCCCTGCAGGTCAGCGGGCGTCCGCGCCTGCGCCGTCTTGCCCCCTTCGCCGTCGAGGGCGTGGTAATCGCGGTCCTCTACGCGATCTGGCAACGGGCCGGGGAACTGTCGGTGCTGGGCACGTCCGGCGCGGTCCGGCGCGCCCAGTGGATCGCTCGCATCGAGCGCGATTGGTATCTGCCGCCCGAGCGGAGCGTGCAGCACCTCGTCCTCAGTCATCCACTGCTCGTCCAGGGCTCCAATCTCTATTACGCAACCATGCACTTCACAGCGCTGTTCGCATTCCTGATCTGGCTATTCGTCCGCCATCGCGATCGGTACCGGCCGGTGCGAACGATCCTTGCGCTGACAACGCTGGTGTGTCTGGTGATCCAGTTCGTGCCCGTCGCGCCCCCTCGGCTGCTGGCGGGCTACGTCGACACGGCGGGGCTCTACGGACAGTCGGTGTACGGCGCCGGCTTTGCTGCCGACGAGCTGTCGGCCATGCCGTCAGTTCATGTCGCGTGGGCGGTGTTGATCGGCTGGTACGTGTGGCGGATCAGCACGAGTCGCTGGCGATGGATTGGCATCGCGCACGCCGCGGTGACTGTCTTCGTCGTGACGTGCACGGCAAATCACTGGTGGCTGGACGGCATTGTCGGCGCTGCGGTGCTCGCAGCCTGCGCCTGGACGCGCCACGGGCTTGCGACCGGATGGCAGTCCCTACGTGCCCGCCGGGCAAGCGGCATCGAAGCAGGGGAGCGGACGGCACAACTCGTCGCGCGCAGCGAGGCTCGACGTGAATGAGCGGATTGGCTTCGATGTCGCGGATCTCGAGCCGGGCGAGATCTACCCGTGGCTCACGGCCTCGATCATCCCGCGCGCGATCGCCTGGGTCTCCAGCGTTTCCGCGGACGGCGCGGACAACCTCGCGCCGCACTCGTTCACGACGGTCGCCGGCGTCGACCCGCCGACGCTGTGCTTCACGTCCGTCGGCCACAAGGACACGCTGCGCAACGTGCGCGAGAGCGGCGAGTTCGTGCTCAACATTGGGACGGAGGCGTTGCTGCGGGCCATGAACGACTCGGCCACGAACTTCCCGCACGGCCAGAGCGAGTTCGACGCGGCCACCCTGGGGCGCGAGCCGAGCGTGCGGGTCGCGCCGCCGCGGGTTGCCGGGGCGCCGGTCGCTTTCGAATGCCGCGTCAGCGGAGAGCACGAGATCGGCGACTGTGTGATGGTCTTCGGCGAGGTGCTGCACGTCGCGGCGCATCGCAGCGTCCTCGCCGTCGACGGGTTGCCCGACGCCCGCGCGCTCGCACCGTTGGCCCGGCTGGGACGATCCGAGTGGTCCACGCTCGGCGACGTGATCACACTGGACCGGATCCGTTACAACGACTGGCAGCAGGGCCGGCGCAGCGAGCGGTAGTTCGCCTCTGGCCTACGTGTGCGTGAACGAGCCGTAGGACAGTGAGGTCGTCCAGGTCAAGCTTTGGTAGTTGATGCCCTCGGCGGTGTCGATGGCCGCGAAGCTGAGTCCGGGCCGGACGTAGATGCCGACGTGGTGCACGTTGGCGACCGAGTCGTACCAAAACACCAAGTCGCCCGGCACCGCACGTGAGGCAGGAATCTTGTACGCGGCGCGGAACTGGTCCCCGCTTACCCGCGGCGTGCTGACGTGGGCCTTGGCGTAGCTGTACTGGACCAGGCCCGAGCAGTCGAAGCTGCGCGGTCCCTCGGCAGCCCAGACGTAGGGCTGGCCGCGGTGCTTGACGGCCTCGGCGAGGATCGTCCTGTTGGCTGAAGGTGTCCGCACCGGGCCGGTGCCGGCCGGGCGGCGGGTATCGGCCCCCTTACAGCCGAGCAGAATGTTGCCGCTGCCGAAGCCGACGTTCACCGCCCAGACGCAGGCCATGTGCGTTCCGCTTGCGACCGGGATCTTCACGTCGTAGCTCGAGTACGGGCCGGCCGAGCTGGGACGCGACACCGATCCGTTGCGCGAGGTGGTGACCGTACGGGCCGCACTGCCGTCGACGTAGACGACCACGACGCTGCGCCGGCTGAGCAGGTCGGGGTCGGTGGACCAGCCGACGACGTGCAGGGTGCCCGTCCAGGCGCTGACCCACGACACGGCGCCGTGCGGGTTGTGCGCGGACACCTGGTTCGAGTCCAGCCTGGTGCCCAACGGGGTGGCGACGCACTTGAGGATTGTCGCGATGCCCGAGCCGATGCTCCGCGCGGCGGCACAGACGGTGTGCACCCGGCCGTCACTCGGCACGGCCACCACGAGGGTGAAGCCGGGCGTCGAGCCGGTGTGCCTATGGCCCGTGACCCACGGACGCGATTCGTCTGTTCCGACGCCGCTGACCCAATGGCCATCCAGGTAGCCGGCGACGCGCAGGTTGCGTGACCGGTCGTCCGGGTCCGCCGCCCACCCCACGAACTGCAGACTGCTCCGGGACGGTGCACTGACCGTGTCGACCGCGCCGTACGGATCGTGCGAGCCGGGCGGGTTGGCCGCGCCGGCTCCTGCTCCAGCCCACGCAGCTACGAACAAAACTGCGGCGGGCAGTGCCAGCGCGGTAGCGCGACGTACGGAGCGAATCAGGCGGGGACGGCTCATGCCCGTCCTCACCGCGCGTCTGGCAGGCACGCGGAGACGCCATGCCACTGGTTCGCTCGGGATGCCTCGCTCATGCACACAGTCACGATCCTCAAGCCGGGAAGACAGGACAGTCGAACTCATCGCCCGGAAGCTGGCGGACTTGAGCAATACGTCCGCGCCGACCGGCGCAGTGCATGATCGAGCAATGACGACCACCGCTGTGCTTGCCCCCGAGGTCGAGGCGTCCGAGGTCGGGCTCGACGCCGCCCGACTCGCTCGCATCGACACGCACTTTCAGCGCTACGTGGACGAGGGCAAGCTGCCGGGTTTCGCGGTGCTGGTCAGCCGGCGCGGCCGGATCGTCCATCTCGGTTCCGCTGGACGGCGCGATGTCGAGGCCGACGCCGCAGCCGAACCGGACACCGTCTTTCGCATCTTCTCGATGACCAAGCCCATCGTCTCGGTCGCGGCAATGATCCTCTACGAGCAGGGTGCGTTCGAGCTCACCGATCCGATCTCGCGCTACCTCGCCGAGTTCAGGGACGTGCGGGTGTTCGTCGGCGGCTCCGATTTGAAACCGATGACCGTACCGGCGACCGAACCGATCCGGGTCTGGCACCTGCTCACGCACACGTCCGGACTGAGCTACGGTTTCCACCACGCTCACCCGGTCGACGCGATCTATCGCGCCGCGGGCTACGAGTGGAGCGCTCCGCCGAGCGTCAATCTGGCCGGAGCGGTTGGTGGCTTCGCGTCCATGCCGTTGCTCTTCCAGCCGGGCAGCGAGTGGAACTACTCGGTGAGTACGGACGTCCTGGGCCGCCTCGTCGAAGTAGTCCATGGCACTGCACTGGACGAGGCGCTGCGCGAGCTCGTCCTCGATCCCCTCAAAATGTTCGAAACTTCCTTCGCCGTCCCCGAGGCACGTCGTGATCGGCTGGCGGCGCTCTACATCGCGTCACCCTCCGGCGGGATCGTCCGTAACGATGCGATGGGCGCGTTCGCACTGTCGCCGACCTGGCTGTCCGGCGGTGGCGGGCTGAGCTCCACGCTGGCTGACTACCATCGCTTCACCCAGTTCCTGCTCGGACGCGGCCGGCTCGGCGACGTGCGGCTGCTCGGTGACCGCACCGTGCGGTACATGACGGCCAATCACCTGCCCGGCAACGCCGATCTCGCCTCCTTCGGGCGGCCACTGTTCGCAGAGACACCATTCGACGGCATCGGCTTCGGGCTAGGGTTCTCGGTGACTCTGGATCCGGTCAGGACGCACACGCTCGGCAGCGTCGGTGAGTTTGCCTGGGGCGGCGCGGCAAGCACGGCGTTCTGGGTCGATCCGGTCGAGGAGCTCACCGTCGTCTTCATGACCCAGCTGGTGCCGTCGAGCACCTACCCAATCCGTTCGCAGCTGCGGCGGCTGGTCTACTCCGCACTCGACGACTGACCCGTACCGGCGGAGAGTAAGTATGCGACAGCAGAGATATTCAGGTCGGGAGCGGTCGCGCGCCCGCGCATCCAACCTGGAACATCAGAGCCCGACGGTGAGCGGACAACCGGTCCAGGTGCTTCGCGCGCGGTGCATCCCGGTCTGTCGGCGTGGCGGCGATGACATCGACTCCCCCGTCGTAGGGGCAGATCAGCCAATCCAGCTCGGCGTTACTGATGATCACACCGCCGGTTCCGTAGGCGGCAACTAGGCGTCCCGGTATAGGTCCCGCCTCTCAGGGAGTCGCTGAAAGCCTGCCGATTCGTAGGTGGCGACGGCGCCGACGTTGGAGCTCTCGGTGCACACGATCGCGCTCGATGAGCCCAGTTCCCGCAATGCGGCCGTCGCCGCGATAGTGATCGCCTTGCCGTAGCCGAGACCGCGATGTTTCCGGTGCACTCCCATCGGTTCGAGCAACCCGGGCTTCCCCGGGGCCGCCGACCACACCGTCACCGCCGCCACC
>JALZAI010000110.1 GCA_030948475.1 Actinomycetota bacterium | reverse complement strand
GACACCTAGGTACGCCCGCACGGAAGGCATCGTCTCACCGGATCAACGTCGTGCCCACCACCGTCGTCCGCGGACGCTCGACGACGCGCGCGCTAGCCGTCATTATCTGAAGCGCTCAGAAGGGGTGTTGTCCATGTGAATAACAGCGGCGTGTAGCTCGGTCGTGGACACGTTATCTGAAGCAGTGTCCGCGACGTGAGGACCGCGATTCCCCTTTCGCTGCAGCCTTTTGCTTGTGCGCCCGATCGCCGGACCCACCGACGGCGACATGGGTACAACGTCGAAGGGCCCTGGATTCGGGCACTCCACGTCGACGGCTTCAGATAACCGTCGATAGCGCGCACGCCGCTCGGGACATCGGGTCGCGCAGATCAGGCTGATTGCGCCGATCGGGCTGCGGCGGACTCGATCATCGAACCAATCCGCTCTTGCCGATGATGTGCCACTACGCGATCCTCGACGCCTGCAGCGACGGCGAGGCCTGGCTCGAACCCGTCGCCGACACCGACTACTTCGCTGCCGCCGGGAGCTGACGGCGCTCTCCGACGGATCAGCTCGCGACGAGCACCACCAGTGTCTCGGGGCGGACCCCGTCGTACTTCATCGCCTCGGCGCCGGCGTCGCTCGTCATGATGGCCTGGAACGCATCCATGTCGGCGACGTCCATGCTCAGCCCGACCCGGTTGGGGTCCGACGGGTCGACGAACGTGCAGATGTCCTTCGCGACCGACCCGAAGACCTCGACCCGCTTGGGTGACGACAGCCAGTGCGCAACGTCGTCCACCTCGTGCGTGGCGATCAATTTCGGCATGAGAACCCCCGCATTCAGGCACCACCGGATGTGGGCCGGGAGACGGACGCTACTCAGCCCGCTTAAGAGGAGCAATGCTTGAAACCTGTGGTTGAGGCCGGCTGGGACCTACCTTCCCGGTAGACATGTCGGTGTCAAGCAAGGCCGGCGCTGCAACACTGGTCGGGAAGGTACGTCCGTGCAGCGGAGCGTTCCGCTCAAGTAGCCGCTGTCGCGCTCGCGCGCTCACTGGGCGCATTGCGTGACCGGGAACGCTGACGCTGGTTAAGACTTGAGATCGCGTCGTCTCTGGTCGGGCGTCGTGCTGCTGCCAACCGGACTCCCGGAGCCAGTGATGTCGCCCGGACGAAACCCCCGCAAGCCTGACGTGGACGAGGTACGCGGTGGTGTCGCCTTGCACGCCGTGCGGGTGGCGGCGTAGGCCAGCTCGACGTGCTCACGGACATAGTCGGCGGGTAGCAGCCAAATGGGGCACCAGTCGGCCCAGCGAATCGGGCAAGTGTTGTGTCAGCTCGGGATCCGCTCAAGGTCCGGTTGCGGAACACCTCCTGCGACGGTCGTGGCTGCGGGGCCAGGACGCAACGAGGAGCGGAGCAACCCGAAGGGACGTTGACACGCCCTGCACAGTTGTTCAATGATCGGCACGTGCGTTCAGTGCGGGACTTGACCGCGGCGGCCCAGATCCGTGAGGCGGCGATGCGGTTATTCGCCGAGCGGGGGGTGGCGGGGGTGACGGTGCGTGCTATCGCGGCGGTTGCCGGTGTGTCCCCGTCGCTGGTCATCCACCACTACCGCACCAAGGACGGGTTGAAGGCCGCGGTCGACCAGCGCGTGTCCGAGGCCGTAGCTGAACTACTCACGGAGGTCCTTGACGCGCCCGAGGGCGCGATGAACTCCGCGTCGATGGCGGCGGTCATCGCGGGCCGGTTCGCAAGCGAGCCAGCGTTACCGGCGTACCTGCGGCGGTTGCTCGTCGACGGTGGCGAGGCGGCGACCGTGCTGTTCCGTCACCTATGCGACGCGTCTGCCGGCGCGATGGCGATCTTCGAGGGTGCTGGGCTAGTGCGCCAGAGCGAGGACCTGACGGCCCGGCTGGTCTTCCTGGTCGCGAACGACATGGCGACCCTGATCCTGCGTGAGCAGATCGCCGGGGTTCTCGGGGTCGATCCGCTCACCGCCGAGGGTATGGCCCGATGGAGCGACGCGGTCCTGGACGTATACACCAACGGGTTGCTGATCGCACCCGGGAAGGACGACTCATGACAAGCGCTGCCGTTACCGTCGACGGCCTCACCCGCCGGTTCGGATCGCGGCGCGGCGTCACGGACGTAAGCTTCGAGGTGCAGACCGGGCAGGTCTTCGGCTTCCTCGGACCCAACGGCGCGGGCAAGTCGACGACGATCCGCCTGCTGCTCGGCATGTACCGCGCCGACCGCGGCTCCATGGCCGTCCTCGGCCACGACCCGACCCGCGACGCCGTCGCAGTGCACCGTCGGGTGGGGTACCTGCCTGGCGAACTGGCACTGTACCCGCGCCTGACCGGCGCCCAGCACCTGACGGCGTTCGCCCGCGCCCGCGGGACGGTCGACCACGCGCTGCGCGACGAACTCGTCGAACGTTTCCAGGTCGAACTTGATCGGCCGGTACGTACTTTGTCGAAGGGCAACCGGCAGAAGATCGGACTCGTCCTGGCGTTCATGCATCGGCCCGAACTGCTGATTCTTGACGAGCCGACGTCCGGTCTCGATCCGCTGCTGCAGGACGAGTTCGCCCGTCTGGTCCGCGAGACGATCGCGGACGGGCGCACGGTCTTCCTCTCCTCGCACGAGCTGGACGAGGTGCAGCGCCTGGTCGACCAGGTAGCGATCATCCGCGACGGACGCATCGTCGTGACGGACACGATCGAGGGGCTGCGCCGCACCACACCGCATACGATCGTGTTCAGCTTCGACGCCAACGTTGACGCGGCGCGCTTCACCGGCATCGCCGGGATCGAGGTCATCGATACGCAGGCGCACAGCGTGGCGCTGTCCGTGTCCGGGCCGATCGCGCCGGCGCTGCGCGTGGCGGCCGACCTCGCCGCGGTCGACGTGACCGCGCGACCGGCCGATCTCGACGAACTGTTCCTGCGCTACTACCGCGACGACCGGCCTGAGACTCACCGATGAGAACCGGCATCGCCCGCCTCGACCTCCTGCTGCGCCGGCGCGGCACGATCGGCTACGCACTCGGCATGGCGGTGTACGTGTTCGTCATCGTCGCTCTCTACCCGACGTTCAAAGACGACGCCAGCCTGAACCAATTCACCAGGGGCAACTCGACCGTCGCCGCGCTATTCGGCGCGACCGGCAGCCTCACCTCTCCGGCCGGCTGGCTCAACGCAAACATCTACTCCAACTTCCTCCCGCTCGTCGCGCTGCTGCTGACGATCGGTTACGGCGCCTCCGCGATCGCCGGCCAGGACG
>JALZAI010000247.1 GCA_030948475.1 Actinomycetota bacterium | reverse complement strand
GACCGAGACCTCGGCCGCGTCCCTACCACCGGGGCCGAAAACAAATAACCGGAAGAGGGGTCAACTTTCAGTTGCCGCCAGGGGGTCAAGATTCGCTTGCCGTTGACATTAACCGCATCGACACGGCGCAGTTCGACGGGCCACGATGTCGCCAACGAACTGACCCATGCCGCACTCCACCCGTAACCCGAGCCTTGTATCCGTGAGCAAGGTCGGCGCCGAGCGCGCAGGGGGTATGGTTAGAACTGTGTCCCGATAGTCTCGGTGACGCGTCGGGGGATCCTTTGAGTCCGAATGCTGTGGTACGACGTGTTGCCGTGATGATCGCGGCCACGTTGGCGGGGGCCACTCTGGTCGCGCCGGCTGCTCAGGCTGCTTTGGGCACCACGAACGGGTTCACCGTCGATGGTGATCCAGGTAATGGCGTGGCGTCGCGCGGGGCCCTGACCTTCACGAATGCCAACGCCGCGTTCTCCGTCGACCCGGTGGTGGGCGGTGAATTCGAGCTTTCGGCGAATCCGGGAGACCTCGTCCACGCCTGGCACGCGATGGTTGGGCCGCCGACTGGAACGGTACTGACGGCGGGACAGACGTACCCGACGGCTAGTGTGGCATCGGCGACCAGCGCACGCTTGAACATTTTCGGCGACGGTCATGGGTGCAATAGCGAAGCCGGCTCGATGACCGTCGAGGACATCGCGTATTCGGCGGGGGCGACGGTTCCCGACCGCTTCGCGATCAGCTACTCCGACGCGTGCGACACCTCGCCGCTACCGGCCTACGGGGTGCTGCGTTACCACTCCTCTTTCGACGTGACAGCAGTTCACGCGGACAAGACAAGTGATGACTGGGGAGAGCAAAGTCCCCCGGGTTCCACCAGCGCCGCGCACATGCTCAGGATCGACAATCCCGGGACGGTGCCGGTGGCAATCGGGGCCGCAACCCTGTCGGGTCCGGACGCGTCCGCGTGGAGTGTCTCCAGCAACGGATGCTCCGTGCAGACGCTGGTAGTGGGAGCGAGTTGCTTGGTGGGGCTGGCGTTCGTCCCCGGCCATGTGGGCAGTTCGACCGCACTTCTGCTCGTCGCCGATGGCTCAAGGCTCGGCCACCGCCACGTTGACTTGTCCGGGGTCAGCTATACGCCGGTGAGCGCCCCACAGAATCTCGCAGTTCGCGCCGGGGCCACGGTGGCAGACCTGACCTGGCAGCCGCCGGCTGACCTCGGCGGTCGGGCCGGCGTATCGACCTACTTCGTGTATCGAGGCACGTCCGCGGACACCCTGACGCTGCTGCAGACCGTCTCTACACTGGGCTACCGCGATACCGGCCTGGCACCGGCGACGACGTATTACTACGCGGTCGATTCTCCCGGCGGCGACCGGACGCCGCCGGTGAGCGCGACCACCGCCGTCGACAGCATCGTTTGGACCCACCTGGGCTCGCAGAGCTACGCCGCCCAGTGGCGGGTCGCCGCAAGCGGCGCCGGCCCCACACAGGTGGTGGCCTCACTGTCCGCGGACGCCAGCAACGGCGCCATCTCGCCGGACGGCACCCAGATCGCCTTCACCGCCGCCGGTAGGCAGCCAGGCGAACGTTCCAGCTTGTGGATCGGCGGCGTCGGCGGCGTCCCGGACCGCAGCCAGATCACCACCGGGTTCTACGACGACAACCCCACATTTTCCGCCTCCGGCGCCAGCATCGTGTTCACGCGCCGCAGTCAACTCGGATACGGCAAGAACCTCTATGTCATCCCCGCGTCCGGCGGCACAGCGACGCCCGTGCCGGGCGCCACCAACGCTGACACACCGGCCTTTTCCCCTGGCGGCCGGCAGCTTGCCTACGCCGATTTGGCTGTCCCCGGAATCGTCGTTCAGGAACTTAACGGCGGTGGACGGGCAATCATCGCGGGCACGACAGGGGGTCGCGACCCCGCCTGGTCACCGGACGGCCAACATTTGGCGTTCGTTCGAAGCACCTCGCCTACTACCTCAGAGCTACTCAGCGTGACCCCGTCCGGCCGGTTTGCCGTAGTTCTCGCGGCGCCTCCCGGCAACGAGGTCGAACTGCCGGCCTGGAGCGCCGACGGTGGCACCGTCGTATTCGGCACCTATCACGTCACCCGGTCAGGCGATCCCCACGCCGGCGCATCGCTAGTTCGAGTTGCAGCCACCGGTGGAGCGACCGCACCGGTGTTCGGCGCCGACGGATCGACCAACTGGCGGCCGATCAGCATCGGCACTCGAATGCCTGCGGACACGACGCCGCCAGCTGGGGCGACGGGGATCGGCGGCACCGTCGGCCCCTCCAGGCTGGAGCTGCGCTGGACGAACGCGGCGAACCCCGACCTGTCCGAGATCGTTGTTCGGCGGGGAGCCGCCGGCGCACCTGCCCCCGCCACACCTGACACCGGGACGCTTGTGTACGCCGGACGCGGATCCTCGGCCACCGCCGCCGGCCTGACCAGCGGTGCGGTCTACCGGTTCAGCGTCTTCACCATCGACGCGTCCGCGAACGCCGCCCGCGCCACCTGGACGTCGCCGGTCGTCCCGGGCGGGATCTTCCATGACTTCTCTGGCGACGGCCATCCCGACCTCATATCCCGCTCCAGCGACGGCCTGCTCCACCTCTACACCAGCAACGGGGTCGGCGGCTTCATCGGATCACGGGTGATCGGCTCGGGATGGAACGGCTTCAGCGCACTGTTCACGCCAGGGGACTGGAACGGTGACGGACACCCCGACATCATCGGCCGCACGACCGCCGGTGACCTACTGCTCTATCTATGGAACGGCACAAGCTTCACCGGGCACACCAAGATAGGCGTCGGCTGGAACGGTCTCACTGCGGTGTTATCACCCGGCGACTTCACCGGGGACGGCCACCCCGACATCATCGGGCGAACAACCACCGGCGAACTACGGCTCTACCTCGGTAACGGAGTCGGGATATCTGGGTCCCGCGTCATCGGCGTCGGATGGAATGGCTTCAACGCCCTCCTCACCGCCGGAGACTGGAACGGCGACGGGCATCCTGACCTCCTCGGGCGCACCTCCACGGGAGATTTGCTCCTCTACTTGTGGAACGGCACCAGCTTCGCCGCGCACACCAAGATCGGCATCGGCTGGAACACCCTCACCGCGCTGTTCTCGCTCGGAGATTTCGATGACGATGGGCACCCCGACATCATCGCGCGCACCTCCACCGGCGACCTTCGGCTCTACCAAGGCAACGGCACCGGTCTCACCGGCTCCCGCCGGATAGGGATCGGTTGGAACGGCATGAACGCGTTCCTCTGACGCGGCGGCCAAAACCCATCACGCAGAAGACGCTGGAGCCAGGGGAGGCCGTCAGCCCCGCAGCGCTCTCCCGACGTGGGTGGATCCTGACCCGGTTCTCCAGACACGGTGGGTGTGGTGATCATGCCGCGGGTGCGGCCTGTGTGAAGGGCTTCGTACTCGACGGGACTTTGCATCCCGAGGCGGGTGTGCCGTCGGCGCGGGTTGTGCCAAGCCTCGACCCATTCGAAGATCGCGGCCGCGAGTTCGGGCTTGGTCTGCCAGCGGCGGGTGTCGAGTAGTTCGCGTTGCATGGTGGACCAGAAGCTTTCGATCACGGAGTTATCGACGCTGCTGGCGACCCGGCCCATGCTGCCGAGCAGGCCGGCCTGGCGCAGCCGGTGGCCGAAGACCCAAGAGGTGTAGACGCTGCCGCGGTCGCTGTGACCGACCGTGCCGGTCGGGGGGTGACGTCGCCACGTGGCCATCTGCAGGGCGTGGACGACCAGCTCGGAGCGCAGGTGGTCGGCGATGGACCAGCCGACGGTCTGCCGGCTGAACCCGTCGAGCACCGCGCAGCAGTGGACCTTGCCCTCGGCTGTGGGGTGCTCGGTGATGTCGGTGCAACACAACCGGTCCCGTTCGTCGGCGACGAACCGGCGCTGGACCAGGTCGTCGTGCACCGCCGGGTCAGGGCGGCGACGGCGGGTCTTGCCGGCTTCGCCGAGGCCGCAGATCTCGGCTTGGCGCATCAGCCTGGCGACCCGTTTGCGCGCGACCGGCAGGCCCAGGCCGAGCCGTAGCTCGGCGTGGACACGATGCGCGCCGTAGGAGCCGCGACTCATGGTGTGGACGTCACCGATGAGCCCGGTGAGCTGGGCGTCGGCGACCTCGAGGGCCGACGGCAGTCGGGTTTTGGCGTCGTAGAACGTCGATCGCGGCAGGTCGAGCACCAGGCAGGTCACCGCGTCGGGGATTCCGTCGGCGGCCAACTCGAGGACCAGGCCGGTCAGCCTTTTGGGAGGACGTTCTCGCGGGCGAAATACGCACTCGCCCGCTTGAGGATCCCGATCTCCATGGCCGGCACGCGTTCTTCGCGCCGCAGCCGGACCAGCTCGGAGCGTTCCTCGCTGGTCAGACCCCCCTTGCCTCCCTCGTTGACGTCGTCCTGGCCCATCCAGTTCCGCAAGCAACTCTCGATGATCCCGAGATCCCTCGCGATCTCAGCGATCGGCTTCTCCCGCAGCCGAGCGAACTCGACCGCGCGGCGCCGGAACTCCGGCGGGTGTGGGCTGGCACTGAAGGACTCCCCGCAAGTCTCGCCTCAGAACAGGAGTCCGGGAAAGCGGGTCAGGCTCCCTCCTCCGTTGCCGGGCGCATAGCTGGGCTCAATAGCGAGCTATCCCTGCTCAAGGTCTGGCCAGGGCGATACGAAGCGCCTTAGATCGATGGCCGCGATGGAGTAGCGCGGGGGCCATCGGGTGGGCAGAGGCCGCGGCCACAGGGTGAGCCGATAGTTGCGTGAGAATTCAGTGGCCAAAGGACAGTCGCCGTCGCGGGTTGTGCTGAGGGTAGTAGCTTTCCTCGACCTCGACCGGTGGGGCGTGCCCCGAGGCTGCTGTGCAGGCGGGCGGTGTTGAATGAGTGGACCTAGCTGAACGTGGCAAGTTCGAGGTCGGCACGTAGGTGAAGTCCACCCCCCACAGCCGGTTCGGTGCTGGGGCGGTGGCGTGCGGCTGACGAGGTCCGCCGGCCGCGGCACATGCCCGGACCGTGCAGAGCGGGTCGTGCGAAACTTCCGTCCGCGGACGCCCCTTGCAGACCAGCAGTTCTCATATTGTCGCTCGGCCTGCCGCCGCGAGACCGGCAGTCCCTCGACTCCGCCGCCGCGGGCAAGCTGCGCGGTGACCTTCTGGGCCCCGTAGAGACCGCGGCCCAGGGTTCGGATCGAAGAACATCCGGGTGATCTCGGCCAGCACCCGCGCGTCGCGGACTGACCGCATCGACGGTGGACGGGCCTTGCGCGCCCGGTAGCTGTTCGGGGCGATCTTGATGCCATGCTCAGTGAGCACGCGGCAGATCGGCTCGACCCCGAATCTGTCTCGGTGGTCATCGACGACGCCGACTACCACGGCAACCGCGGTTCAGCTTCCGCGCGAAGAACGGGCTGTCCGCCAGCAGGATCTCGTTGGCCCGCTTGAGCTCGCGGTTCTCCCGCTCCAGTTCCTTGATCTTCGCCGCGTCGCCGGTCGTGGCGCCAGGTGACAGCCCGGCGTCGATCCGATGCCCCTTGGCCCAACCTCGCAGCATGTCCGCATTAACCCCGACCCGCGGGCCGATCCGCAACACCGCCGAGTTCAACGACAACGGCCCGGCGGCCATCGCCTCGACCACCAGCCGCACGGACCGCTCACGCAGCTCGCACGAGTACTTCCTCGGTGCAGGCATGTCCGTAGCCTCGTGATTTCGGACCCGCCACCAGACAGCGGGCCGTTCAAAGGTTAGGACGGCACCCAATCGCGGTCCTTGACGTCCCCGATCCCCGACCCATCAGACAACGGCGCCATGCCCACCCTGAAAGGTTCTCCGGCCATCGAAGGATGCTCAGGCCGTCAAGGTCAGAGTTGCACAGAACGGGACACTCGGGGATGGCACCTGGCGTGCGGGGCCAGCACTCGTGTGCCAACGCCGAGACCCGGTAGGCCGCGATCGAGGCCTTCATCGCCGCCGGCATCCCCGCCGGCATCACCGCCACCTCGGCGCAGATGGCCACGCTGGGGCGTGACGGGGGTAGGGGAGTGGGCGAACACACACCCTGATAACTGCCGTCGGCTGATGACGTCGGCGAGCTTGCTCACGTTCACGACTTTCTCGCTGCCCATGAGGCGGCCGGGCGGGAGCGATGGCTCCGCGGTACTTTCTCGGAACGGAGTCCGGTGATCCGGTGGAGATCCCCTACGGGGTTCACCTGGTCTTGCGCAAGGTCCTCGATGCGTTGGCCAGTGGGCTCGCTGTCACTGTTGCGCCGCAGTCGACGATGTTTACCACTCAGCGGGCCCCTGACTAGCTCGGCGTCACCCGGCCTACCGTCGTCAAGATCATTGAGCAGGGCGCGGCATGCCGTTCGAGCGAGTCGGTAACCACCGCCGAGTGCTGCTTCCCGACGTCGTGTCCTACCACGAGCACTGGCGTGGTTGGGGACGGGAGCGCTGTTCTTCCTCGGCGCCTCCATGTGGCTCGCTGTTGCGCGGCTACTCCGGCTGTGAGGTGCTCGCTGTGCCCAACTGGCTGCTCCGCGGCAGTGTTAGGTCGGCTGCGTGTCTTTCACCCCGATCGACCACGCGGAACGTCGGCGCCGCCGACCCGGGGAGCCACCAGTCCGATCGCGCGCGCTAGATCTCAGGTAACTCGCCCGTCAACGGTGCCAGGGTGGAGCGTCGCGCGCGTCGTGGCGGGTCAGGTGGTAAGCAACGATACGAGCGTGCCGTAGACGACGATGCTGTCTAGGTAGCTGCGGGTGGACGAATTGAACTTGCCGCCGCAGGTGATCAGCCGAATCTTGGCGCCATCGGTGTTTCCGTAGACTGCCCTTGTCGGAAATCTGCTTTTGGGGTATTCGGCGATTTGGTCGGCACGAAAGACGGCGGTCTTGTGGTCGGCGCGGACGATGGTAATCAGGTCACCTCGGCGCATCTCTCCGAGCCGGACGAAGACGCCAGGGCCGTACTGCGCAGAGTTGATGTGCCCCAGGATGATCGACGGGCCGACCTCTCCAGGCAGCGGCGAGTACTTGTACCAACCGGCGTCCCCGACCTTGTTCAGTGGGGGGACCTGGACCGTGCGATCGGAGTTGATCCCGAGTTGCATGACGCCGGCGGTCACTCGGATGGATGGAATCGACAACAGCATGAACGACGACGACGAGGGCGCTGATGCGCGGCGGCCGATCGATGGTGCCGCCGTACTGGGACGCGAAGTCGGCGTCGCGGCGCGTGGACTGCTCGGCGTAGCAGCGCGTGGACTGCTCGGCGTCGGGGGGGTGGATACTCCGATGTCGAGCAGCACCAGGCCAACCACCAGGAGCAGAACGCTGACTCCGGCGGCGATGAAGCGGACGCGGTGCCCCCGGTAACTCCTCGACCATTTCTGCGCCTGGCCCCGCAAAACCACATTCGCGCGGCTGGCCTTGTTCGACTGCGCCATCCCGCTTCCCTACGTCCGTGGTCGGACGAGTGCCGTCGTCGGCGAGATGTCTGCGATGTGCCTCATCAGCATCTCGGTTCCGGAAGGTGCGCCGAGGTGTCGTGGCGCCAATCGAGTTGCGCTATCTCTCCGCCGAAGATGGCCACCCTGTCGGCTGGCTCGCCGTTCACGTCCCAAACTGTGTAATCACCGGCTCGCAGCTCGGGATAGATCGCTGCGTAGCGGACTCCGGAAATGCCCCGCCGCTCCCGGATCGCGACGTGGCTCCGGTGGGTGTCGTTGCCGGCAGGGCTGATCTCGATCTCTACACCGGCGAGGGACTTCGGGGCGTGCAGGATCAATGCGCCGATGTCCCCCCCGATGTCGAGGACGACGCTGCCGTCGTCGCTCGGCCCGATTTGACTCTGCTCGCTCATGAATCCTTCGGTGCCGACTCATCCGGCGCAGTTGCCGCGGTGTACGCGTCAGCATGATCGTCGGGTCCGACCGCCGGCGCCGTGCGCGGCCGCGTCGCAACGCCCGCAGCCACGGCCGCAGCGGCGAGTGCTACGCCCCCGGCAATGAGAGCATCATTGTTTGCCGCGGGGGTGACGGGTGCCTGCCCGGTCTCGGGGGCGCCGGTTGGCACAACCGGGACCTGAGGTACGGAACAGATATTGAGCGCACCGAGGTCGGGGGCCGGGGCATTGTTCGACGGGTTGAAGAATCCTGCGTGCGGGGTGCCGAGATAAGGGAAGGCGCTCAGGTAGTTCACGGTGTTCTTGGCGTGCACGTCAGTGTTGCTGGAGGTCAAGCCGGGTGTGATGGCCCCGGCCGCCTTGTCGGGGACATAGGTCGGCTTGACCAGTGGGTAGG
>JALZAI010000067.1 GCA_030948475.1 Actinomycetota bacterium | reverse complement strand
CTTGTCGGACCGTCGAGGCTCGCGATTAGGGGCTACGCCGGGCTGGCGCACCCTGCGTAGGGAATGCAGCCGCAAAGAGTGCGTTCAGGACGATGGAGGCGGGAACCCGGCCTCGGCGTCGATGGCTGCGATCGTCCGCTTCTGGCCAGGCACGAAGAACCGTTCACCATCCACCACGATCCAGCCTTCGCCATGGATTGGGCCTAGACGGGTGGCCCGAGGGATCCGACGGGCGTGGCGTCCGCGGATCCGGCCGGTAATGGCCGGCCGGACTGCTCCTGGCTCCAGCACGAGGATCGCCCGGTTAGTGACGACGATCGCCCAGTGGGGCTCAAGGATGCTTTGGTGGGCGACGAGGAGCTGCTTGACCGCTTCGCCTTCCTCAAGGTACGGCGCAGCAAGGCGGGCGAGCTCCTTCTTCGAAGTCCAAAGGCCTCGAGACCAGAAGGAGCGCCAAGGAATCACGCTGCCATCGTGCCAGGCGGGTCTCGACAGAGGTCAATCAGCTCGTCAAAGTGAACTGCGTTCGCCTGGGCCGCCGGTCCTGCGGGCAAGTCTCCAAGTCCCGGATCCGGGAGTAGCCGCAGGTTGCCCTCTCCATTTCGACCCAGAGCGCGCGACGGCGGACGATCGGCGACACTGTTGTCGTGGATGCGCCGCTGCGGATCGGACCGGTGGCCGGAACCGTAAAGTGGTGGAAGCGGGACAAGGGCTACGGCGTCGTGCTCACCTCGGACACGGCGCCCAAGGGCATCTGGGTCTCGTTCATGCACATCGAGGGCGAGGGATTCCGGGAACTCGACCAGGGCGAGACCGTCGAGATCGAGTATGAGCCCGCCCACCAGGACAGCTTCCGGTTCAGGGCGCTTCGGGTCAGGCGAGGCTGACTCGCGGCGGGCGGGACCGACGGCCCCGATCCGAACGTCGAACCGGCGCAGTTCCCACGCGCCACGAGCGCGTCTCCAAGCCGGCGGTAGGTGGCGGTGCTGCGCCCCGGGTATGCCGGAGTTAGGGGACACCGCTGGCGCGCGCCGCACCTCGTGCCGTCCTACGTCGTTGCTCCTGCGGGACCCTCGGACGTCGTCCCAATCGGGGACCTACGGCTGACTTCGCATCGCCGGTCCGACAGCGGCCCCCTGCTCTCCTCCGCTACGGCGCAATTACGATACGGCGGTGCCCGCCCGCGTCGTCATTCACTGCCGGCATATGCCGTGGCGGGACCGGCTTAGGGCGTACACCATCCTCATCGACGAATCGAAGGTCGGTTCCGTGAAGAATGGGGAGACCGCGAGCGTCAACGTGGAAGCGGGGCACCACCGATTACGGTTGAAGATCGACTGGACCGGCAGCCGGACCATCGCATTCGATGCTGGGGACGGTGACGTGAAAGAGTTCGAGTGCCGACCGAGGTATCCGGCTGCCATGGCGCTGATCGCCTTGATCGAGTCAGCGGTTCGGCATGACCGTTGGATTCGCCTGGACCCCTGTTGAGTCGGGCGGCGGGGCCACTGCTTCCCCTTTGCGCCCGGTGTGCCCCAGTCGCAGATCCGAGGGGATCGTCGTGTGGGCGTACGCTGCCTGCAGGCTCGGACGCGCCTCGCTGCGCTGACCAGCAGCAATCCGGACCACGCGCACCGTGGTCTTGTAGCCGGCGTTCAGTGGCGGGTCCGATCCGTCAGCGGCGGCGCGTTCTGGGACAGCGGTCGTGGGGTCGCTCGGCGAGCAGATCGCCGATTCTGCGCCGCGCATCACGTGGTTGGCCCTACGCCTCGACGTACTCGGCGAGATTCGCGAGGGATGACGCGAGTTCGAGAGCGTGATCCTCGGCGGAGATGCCATCCGGGACGTCATCAGCGGTGATCTCGACGCGCGTCCCTCCGTCGACGGCGGCGACCTCCCACGTCATGATCATGGTGCCGGCGAAGGCAGGGTCATCGGAAACAAGGTCTACAGCTTGGACGACGCGGACCTCAGGAACGAGTTCGACGTAGCCAGCCTCGACGACGTCAGAGTCTGCAGTGGCCTTTCCTGGTGCGAGCGAAGCGTCGGTGTAGGTCAAGACGAGTCGGTACGAACCGCCGGGGCGCGGATCGAACCGCTCGAACCGTGCCGTCATTCCTTGAGGAGGAAGCCAAGCCATCAGCGCTTCCTGATCAACAAGGGCGGCATAGACCCGCTTGAGCGGCGCGGCCATCACCCGCGATGCCTTGTCCGTCCGGGGCATGTCGTAATGCTACGGGGCCGTACCGAAGCCCTTCGGCGCCAGCGCCTGCTGCCATCGGTTCCGGCACGGATCGACAGCTACGCGGACGTCAAACTCGCGCCCGAACGTCCCCACTCGCGAACGCATCTTCGAAGTGATCTCTTCGCCGGGTGCCCTATCGTGGACGAGCGGGAGCTCCGGCAGTAGGTGCGGCCTCTCATTCGCTGCCGCTGCTCAGACCGCTCGAACTTCGGCGAGCCGCTTGACTGCGTACTCGTCGTCCCAGCAGACGGCGGCTTCCCATGCAGCCGACGCTTGCGCGGCGATGTCGTGCGCGCCGTCGTCGAGACCGGCGGCATTGCGGGGCAGCACCAGGTCGAGGTCGGGGACGTCGACATGCGACTCGTCCCAGTCGATCAGCGCGACCCGATCCGCGGTCATGCGGACGTTGCCAGGGTTGTTGGGGTCGCCGTGGACGACGCATGTCTGACGGCCGACGAGCCGCGCCCACGCTGCTCGGCATCGAGCAACGCCCTCAGGCGGCATTGCGCCGAGATCGATTTTCGTCCCGGTCTCGGCGTACAGAAGGTCGGTCGACGATCGCCAGCCCGGGCGCTGCGGCCAGCCCTGCGTCAACCGATGTAGCTGGCGGAGCGTGTCGGCCACGCGGCGCCAGTCGGCCTCGGTCTCGGGCGGTCCGCCCTCCACGTAGGTCATCAACACCACACCGTCGGCGAACAGCCGGCCGTCCGTGGTCGGGATCGGGATCGGCACGGTCAGGCCTTCACGGTCGAGGTGTTGGAGGAGCTCGGTCTCCCACGCGAGATCAGCGTCGCTCCTGGGGCCGAGACGACCGACCGCGAGATGCCCGTTGACGCGCACGCTCCACACGTCGTTGGCGACTCCGCCAGCGAGCGGTTCGATGCGAGTGAACTCGTCACCCCACTGCTCGAGTGCCTCCCATCCCATGGCCACATCTTCGCGGAGTGCCGAACATCGCTCGCGTGCGAGGCACGGTCATGAAGCGCTCGACGCGTCTCGGCGGCGGAGAAGCATCGCGTCGCGCCCCCACCGTGTGCCGATATCCCGGGGCACCACGACGGTCGGATGCCGCGCCGATCAGGGGATCGCGACCGACCCGAACGACGGCTCTGGGTGCGCTCCGCCGGGCGCCGAGTATCCCCGAACGCGCGTCCCAGAACGCGAACCGCGTCGCCACCGGCGTAGCACGAATGTGCCGGTAGGTGATGCGATGCTGGACACCTCCCGTTCACCGAACCTGGAGAGGCCCTGGCCGCCGCCCGATAACCGGTGCAGTGCGGTGTAGTCGACCGCCCGATAACCCCCTCTGACCGCGGCTGCCCGACCGGCTGGGCCGGGGAAACGCAAACGTGGCCGTTGCCGGATGGGCCGGCATCCGGTGTCACCCGTCCGGTACCCGAGGTTTCGTCCGGTTCTGACACTGAGCCGGCACCGGCCAGGATGCCGGCTACCGCTCGGCCGCCTACGAGGCCGTGGTGATCGGTATCCCGCTGGCGGCGGCAGGTCGGGCTGGCAGCCAGCGCTCCCGCCTACGTCCGCGCTCCCCTACTACGTCTTGGTATTGACTCCCACCAGCCTGCATGCCGGGAGGCACGCAGACTACGGGGGTGCCAGCCCACCCC
>JALZAI010000042.1 GCA_030948475.1 Actinomycetota bacterium | reverse complement strand
GGGATTACGGGACCCGCCTTCTACACCAGCGACACGATCTGGGACCTGACGAGCCTGCCCGCGCGGCTGCTCGTGGTCGGCGGCGGCAGCGTCGGCTGCGAGCTGGGGCAGGCCTTCGCCCGGCTCGGCTCGGCGGTGACGATCGTGGAAGCCGGGCCGCGGCTTCTGCCGCGCGAGGACCCCGACGCCGTCGCCCTGCTGGCCAGCGCCTTGCGCGTCGACGGCATCGACATGCGGACCGGCTTCAGCGTCACCGGATTCGCCGGGTCGACCGTGCAGCTGGCCGACGGCACGCGGATCGAGTTCGACGTGGCGCTGCTGGCCACCGGCCGAACACCGCGGACGATGGAGCTCGGGTTGACCGAGGCCGGCGTCGAGGTCGACGCGGACGGCCACGTGCTCGTCGACCGGCAGTTGCGCACGTCCAACCCGCGGGTCTGGGCGGCCGGCGATGTCACGACCTATCCACCGTTTACCCACTCGGCCGGCGTGTACGCGAGTACGGCGGCGAGCAACGCAGTGCTGGGGCTGCGCCGGTCGGTCGACCCGGACCAAATCCCCCGGGTGACGTTCACCCAGCCCGAGATCGCCGCCATCGGTATCGGCGCTGAGCAGGCCCGGCAGGAACGTCTAACCATCCGACAGGTCGAGCATCGGCACCTCGACCGGGCGGTGGCCGAACAGCACCCGGGCGGGTTCAGCCGGCTCGTCCTGGACCGAAGGGGCCGCGTCGTCGGGGCCACGTTGGTCGGGCCGCGGGCCGGCGAAGCCCTGGCCGAGGTGGCGCTGGCCGTCGACCTGCGGCTGCGGGCCCGCGCTCTTGCCAGGTCGATGCATGCGTACCCGACCTACGCCGACGGGGTGTGGAACGCCGCGATCGTCGAGGTCCAGGCCGGCCTGCGGCGACCGGCCGCGCAGCGGGTCACGAGGCTGCTGGGCCGTTTTCGTCGGCGGCGGGTGTCGCGTTGACCGCTAACGCGGACGCCGCGCGTCGGCGCCGGTTGCGCTGCCCCGCCGTGAGCCCGACGGCGACCAGGACCAGTAGCCCGCCGAGCGCGACGAGGAACGGCACCGAACCCGGCGACGAACCGTAGGCGCCGAGCACGACATAGGCGGCGGCGGCGGGCAGGATGCCGGCGACGGTGCCGGCGAGGTAGTCCCGGAATCGGATCGAGGTCAGGCCGCTGACGTAGTTCACCGCGGCGAAGGGCAGCACCGGCAGCAGCCGGACCGCGAGCACGGCGAGGACGCCGCGGCGGGCGAACCGCTCGTCCAGCTTCTCGACCGACGCGCCGCTTAGCCGGGCGACGAAGTCGCGCCCGAGTATGCGGGCGAGCCAGAACCCGATCACCGCGCCGACGGTCGCGCCGGCCTCCACGACGATCAACCCCTCGGTGACGCCGAACAGCGCCCCGGCGGCGAGGGTGAACACCGCGGCCGGCAGCGGCGCGAGGCTGACCGCCGCGTACAGCGCGGCGTACACGACGCCGGCCCAGACGCCGAACTGGGCGAAGTCGCTGCGCAGCCGGCTCACCCCGGGCACGCCGACCGACACGCTGATGATCACCAGCGCGGCCACCAGCAGCACCACACCGGTCAGCTGAGCCCAAAGCTGCCTGGTCACGACCGCTGCTCGGTTGTGAACACGGTGCTGGCCTCGGCTGGCACCCGCACGCGCAAGTCGGCGCCGACGCGGACCGCGGTGTCGACGGGGACATGCACGGCGAGGACACCTGCGGCCGTCGCGACCTCCAAGGCCAGGTGGGTGCCCGCGAACCGAGCAGCGCTGACCTGGCCTGGCAGCGAATCCTGGCACCCGGTCTCGACGATCCGTAGCGCCTCGGGCCGGACGACAAGCACGGCCGGCCCGTCGGCGAGGTCGCAGCGCACCGTGAGCCCGGACCGATCGCGGAAGCAGCCCGAGCCGACCGAGCCGACGAACTCGTTGGTGGCGCCGAAGAACCGCGCCGCGGTCAGGGTCGGCGGCTCGCGGTAGAACAGCTCGGGCCGCCCGTGCCCGGCCAGGCGCCCGTCGAGCAGGAGCACGATGTCGTCGGCGACCTCGACGGCCTCGGCCTGGTCGTGCGTGACGAACAGCGTGGTCGTCGTGGCCTCGTCGTGCAGGAGGCGGACCAGGGCCCGCATCTCGGCCCGTAGCTCGGGGTCGAGCTGGGAGAACGGCTCGTCGAGCAGCAGCAACTGGGGCGCCAGCACCAGCGCCCGAGCGAGCGCGACCCGCTGCTCCTGCCCACCGGACAGTTCCCCGACCCGCCGTGCGCCGAGCCCGCCGAGCTGCACCCGCTCGAGCATCGCCTGCACCCTCGGCGCGATGTCCCGCCTGGCCACACGATGCATCCGCAGCCCGAACTCGACGTTCTGCGCCACCGTCAGGTGCGGGAACAGCAAAGGCTTCTGGAAGACCAGCGAGACCGGACGCCGCTCGGCCGCGACGCCGAGCAGCGAGGCGCCGCCCAGGGTGATGTCGCCCGCGTCGGGTGCGAGCAGCCCGGCCAGCATCGCCAGCGTGGTGCTCTTGCCGCAGCCCGACGGGCCGAGCAGGGCGGTGAACGACCCAGCCGCGAGGCGCAGCGAGAGGTCGGCCACTGCGACGGTGTCGCCGAAACACTTGCCGATCCCGGTCAGCTCGACCGACGCCGCGCAAGCCGTCACAAGTGGTCCGGGCCTCAT
>JALZAI010000433.1 GCA_030948475.1 Actinomycetota bacterium | reverse complement strand
CTCTCAGGCTCCGACGCCGAGACGCGCCGGGCGCTCGCGGCCGCCGCGCACGCGCGAGCGGGCCGGGCGCTGTACGCAGTGGCGGCCTCCGAGCTGCCGGCGCAAGCCGTGGACCGGGAGCCGCTGGCACGTCGCTGGGAGCGCGAGGCCGCGCTCGGCGCCGGTGTGTTGCTGCTGGAGCTGGACGACGGCGCCGAACCCGCGATGCGTGCGCGTGCGGCCGCGTTCGCGGACGCGGTCAGAGCGCCCGCGGTGATCAGTGCCGCCGAGCCACCGCCGCCGGGACGCCGTGCCGCCGTGCATGTGGAGACCAGGCGCCCGCGCCCGACCGAGCAGCGTGCCCTGTGGGCGTCGGCGCTCGGCCCGCGAGCGTCGGCGCTCAACGGCTCGCTGGACACACTCGTCGCGCAGTTCGACCTGGGCTCGCCGGCGATCGACGCAATCTCCCGGGGGGCGGGCGAAGAGCCGGGCTCGGTCTGGGATGCCTGTCGCGCGCGGGCCCGACCCCGGCTCGGCGGGCTTGCCAAGCGGATCGACGCGGTCGCTGAGTGGGATGACCTCGTACTCCCTGACGGGGAGCGAGCGATCCTGCGCGAGATCAGCGCCCACGTGCGTAGCCGCGCGAAGGTCAACGACGAGTGGGGCTTTGCGGCCAAGTGCGCGCGTGGACTTGGGATCAGCGCCCTGTTCGAGGGGCCGAGTGGAACCGGTAAGACGATGGCCGCCGAGGTGCTCGCTCGGGCGCTGCAGCTCGACCTCTACCGGATCGACCTCAGCCAGGTCGTGTCGAAGTACATCGGCGAGACTGAGCGCAACCTGCGGGTCGTGTTCGACGCCGCCGAGTCCGGGGCCGCGATCCTACTGTTCGACGAAGCCGATGCGCTGTTCGGCACCCGCACCGAGGTCAAGGACAGCCACGACCGCTACGCCAACATCGAGGTCAGCTACCTGCTGCAGCGGATGGAGTCCTACCGCGGCCTGGCGATCCTGACGACGAACGCCCCAGACGCGATCGACACCGCCTTCCTGCGGCGGCTGCGGTTCATCGTCCGCTTCCCGTTCCCCGGCGAGGCAGAGCGAACCGAGATCTGGGAGCGTGTGTTCCCGGAGCGGACGCCGACGGCGGGGCTCGACCACGCCGCTCTCGGACGGCTCAACCTCGCCGGCGGTCACATCCGCAACATCGCACTGGGCGCGGCGTTCCTCGCCGCCGACGAGGACGGCCCGGTCCGGATGGGCCACCTCGCGCGTGCTGCCCGCCGCGAATGCCTCAAGCTCGGCCGGCCGCTGGCGGAGAGTGAGGTGGCGTCGTGGCACTGAATCGCCCCCAGCCCGCGCCCCTAGCGTTGTCGATCGACGAGATCGTGCTGGATGGCGTCGCACCGGGAGATCCTGCGGTCACCAAGGCGCTCGAGCGCGCGATCACCCACGCGATGGCCGGCCGCCCGGAGGCGCTCGCGGATCCGGGTGCGATCGCCGCAGCCGCCGGCGCCGCCATCACGGCCATGACGAAGGGAGCCGGCTGAAATGGCGTCGGCCTTTCCTGGCAGTCCACGCGTGCTGAAGGGCGCGCTCGTCGTGTTCGAGACGCCCGCACCGGTGCCGACGAACCTGATCGCCTTCCAGTTCAACCCCGACAGCGTCGGCCGAACGTTTCAGCACCAGCAGGCGGACACCGATCCGGCGGGCAGCGCCGGCGACACGATGTTCGTGCTGCCGCCGACCGAGACGCTGTCGCTGACGGTCGAGCTCGATGCCGCCGACCAGCTGGCCGCCGAGGATCCCGTGGCGATGGCGACGGGCCTGCACCCTACCCTCGCCGCGCTCGAGCTGCTGCTC
The DNA here is from genome assembly GCA_030948475.1 of Actinomycetota bacterium. GTDB lineage: Bacteria > Actinomycetota > Actinomycetes > Mycobacteriales > Jatrophihabitantaceae > JALZAI01. The sequence continues at coordinate 9,520 of JALZAI010000433.1, read as the reverse complement.
TACCCCTCCTCTATCGACCTGATCCTCGACAAGGCGCTCGCGCTGGCCGGCACCGCGCGGGTGAAGCCCGGGCGGGTGCCGATCGTCCTGCTCGTGTGGGGGCCGTTGCGTGTGCTCCCGGTGCGGGTCGACTCGGTCTCGATCACCGAGGAGGCGTTCGATCCGCGGTTGAACCCGATCCGCGCAAAGGCCCAGCTTGGCCTGCGCACCCTGACCGAGCGGGAGCTGAGGATCGCCGGCCCGCCGTTCGACACGCTCGCGTTCGTGAACCTGATCGCCAAGGAGGTGCTGGCGCGCGGCGCCGGCGTATCCGCAATCGCCGACGTCGCCGGCTCGGCCTCCTTCTCCTTCCTCTGATGTTCGCTCCCGGCAGCCGTTACGCCAAAGCTCCGACCGCGGTCTTCGTCGACCGCGACGGTCGTGGCCGACCCTATGTGCTGCTGCGGCCGATCCCGCCGCCGGCGCCGACGCGGCAGCGTCACGAGATGGGAGATGGCGAGCGGCTCGACCACGTCGCCGCGCGCGCGTTCGGCGACCCCGAGCAGTTCTGGCGGCTGTGCGACGTCAACACCGAGCTGCGGCCGAACGATCTACAGGTCGTCGGCCGCCGGATCACGATTCCGCTGGTGGTGCGCTGATGCTCGGCGGCGTCGCGTACACGCTGATGCTCGGCCCGGTGCCGGCGCCGCCTCCGCTGGTCGAGGCGGTTCAGGAGATCACGATCGACAGCGCGATCGAGGAGGCGAGCGTCTTGCGGATCCGCTTCGGGATCACGAAGACCCTGATCGGCGACTGGAGCATCCTCGACCTTGACCCGTTCCGCCCGCTGCTGCCGCTGGGCGTCCGCATCCAGCAGGGGATCAGCCCGCCGGAGGCGGTCATCAACGGGTTCGTCACCGACCACCACGTCACCTACTCGGACACGCCGGGGGGCTCTTCGCTGGAGGTGACGGCGATGGACGCGACGTTCGTGATGAACCTGACCGAGAAGGTGACGCCCTGGCCGAACCTGCCGGACGCCGCGATTGCAGCCGCGATCTTCGGCCAGAACGCGATCATTCCGCAGGTCGACCAGACCTCCCCGGTGCTCGTCGAGCCGGAGGGGATGACGATCCAGCGTGGCACCGACATCCGCTTCCTGCGGCGCCTCGCCAGGCGCAACGGCTTCGACTGCTTCGTCCAGCCGGAGCCGCTTTCCGGGCTCGACATCGGCCACTTCGGCAGGCGCCAACTCGTCGGGCTCCCGCAGGCGGCGCTGAACGTCAGCTTCGGCGGCGACACCAACGTCAAGGACTTCAGCGTTCGCTACGAGTTGGCGAAGCCGACGATGGTGATCGCCGCGCAGCTCGACGAGACCACGAAGACGCCGCAGCTCGGGCTCGCGCCTGCGTCCTTGTTGCCCCCGCTTGGCCTGGAACCGACCCTGCTGCGCGAGCTGCCGCCCAGCATGGTGCGTCCGACCGGAACCGGGCTGACGCAGACCGCCGATCTGCAGCAGGCCGCCCAGGCCGTCGTCGACCGCTCGACGTGGGCGGTCGTGGCCGAGGGCGCGGTCGGCCAAGACGTGGCGGTGTTGCGCCCCGGCGGGCTCGTGGCGATCCGCGGCGTCGGGCGTCTGTACAACGGCAACTGGTTCGTCACCCGGGTCCGGCACACGATCGCGGCGGGGCGCTACGAGCAGCGCTTCGAGGCGACCCGCAACGCGGTCACCGAGACCGGAGCCGAGGTATACCTGGAGCTTCCAGCATGAGCGTCCAGAACGCCGCGCAGCTCGATGCGCTCGAACAGCAGGCCGACCGCTTCTACGGCAAGTACCGCGGCCTCGTGCTGAACAGCCTCGACCCATTGGGTATGGGCCGCCTGCAGGCGATGGTGCCCGAGGTGATGGGCGAAGTCCCGACGAGCTGGGCGCTGCCGTGCGCTCCGTTCACCGGCACCGACGCCGGCCTGTATGCGATCCCGCAGCCCGGCGCGGGCGTGTGGATCGAATTCGAGGCCGGGGACACTTCGCGGCCGATCTGGAGCGGCGGGTGGTGGGCCGCCGGCGAGGTCCCGACCGACGAGCTGGCGACGCCCTCACAGCCGACTCGGAAGATCCTGCGCTCAGAGCTCGGCCTGATGGTCTCGCTCGACGATCTGCAGCAGACGATCACGATCTCCGACGGGCTCGGGTTGAACCTGATGACCGTGAAGGTGCTCGAGGGCACGGTCGAGGTCAAGAGCGCGGTCCGCGTCGTGCTGGAGGCGCCGCTGATCCAGCACGGTGAGGGGGCGCTTCACCCGGCCGTGTTCGGCGATCAGCTGATCGCCTACCTCGACACCCTCGTTGCGATCTTCAACAGCCACGTCCATCCGGGCGAGCTCGCCGCCGGGGTGCTGCCGGTGACACCAGCGCCGCCGGTTCCGCCAGCTCCGCCCGCCACGCCGGCGCTGATCTCGACGAAGAACCTGGTGGAATGATGGCCGACCAGCTTCACGCCGGCAGCGAAGTGTTCGGCTCTCCGGCGGAGGACACGATGGCGGCGGCGATCGAGCGCCACATCAAGGAGCTGCTGAAGACCGACCTGCCGACCGCGGACACCCCGGAGGCGCGCGATCGCAGGCGGCTGTTCGCGGGCATCGCGCGCGGCGTGATCGAGCACCTCAAGCACCACCCGGAGGCGCTGCAGGTCGTTTTCACGAAGGTTCCGCCGGGCGACCAGGTCGGCGACTACGCCGCCCATGTCGAGGTCCGCGTCAAGGACGTACCGTGAACGTGCTGAGCTTCGTTGACGTCCCGTTCCACATCGGCAGCGCCGGGCGCACCGCGAGCACCGACGATGACGATCACGTCCGCGACCTGATCCTGCAGGTGCTGCTCACCTCGCCGGGCGAGCGCGTCAACCGTCCCGACTTCGGCTGCGGACTGAAGGCGATGGTGTTCGCACCATCCGGCGAAGCGGCCGCGGCGGCAACGCAGCTGCTCGTCAAGGGCTCGCTGCAGAAGTGGCTGCAGAACGAGATCGAAGTCCACGAGGTCGCGGTCGAGGCGGTCGAGAGTCGATTGACCGTGACCGTCGCGTACCGCCGCCGGATCGACGGCCAGCTGCGAGCGGAGCGGTTTGCGGTGGGCGGATGACCGGTCCCGTGATCGTCACCGACTGCGGCGTCGACGAGCGTCGCGAGTCGCTGCTGGCATCCGCAGCGCTGCCCGGACCGACGGGACTGCTGAACGGAATCGACTTCCTCGAGGTCGATCCCGCCGACCACAGAATCCTGCGAGTCACCTTCCTGAAGCCGTTGCCCGGTGGTGCATACGGGCTGCCCGCCGACCTGAGGCGGATCGTCGTCGAGGGCGGCACGCGGATCGTCGGGATCCGTCCGCTGGCGGCGAGCGTCGAGTCGGCGTCAGTGCTGCGGATCGACGTCGACCGGGGCGGCGACTACTCGCCCTACCGGCTCACGCTCGATGCGCCCGATCTGGACCCGGTCAAGCGCAGCACGCTGTTTTCGTTCATGGCGAGCTGCCCCACCGACGCCGACTGCCGCCCTGAGCCGTGCCCGCCGCACGAGCTGGCGGAACCGTTGATCGACTACCTCGCGAAAGACTACGCCAGCTTCCGCCGCTTGCTGCTCGACCTGCTGCCGACGCTTGATCCCGGCTGGATCGAGCGCAGCCCAGCCGACCTCGGGATCGCGCTTGTCGAGTTGCTCGCCTACACCGGCGACAGGCTCTCCTACTACCAGGACGCGGTCGCCGGCGAGGCGTATTTGGAATCGCTGCGCCACCGGATCTCGGCGCGCCGTCACGCGCGGCTGATCGACTATCGAACGCACGACGGGCGCAACGCGTGGACGGCGCTTGCGCTGAGTATCAACACTCCGGTCGCGACGGTCGCGCGTGGGACGGCCGTGATGACCGCGCTACCGAGTCACGTCGCGCCCGCCGATGTGACAGTCGCGTCGCTCCAGCGCGACCCGCGTCTGCGCGAGGTCGTCGTCTTCGAGACGGCCCATCAGCCGGAGCTCCGCAGCGTCAACAACGTGCTGCGGATCCACACCTGGGGCGATGAGGAGTGCTGCCTGCCGGCCGGGACCACGGAGGCCTACCTGTACGCCGTTCCGAATGCGACCGCGCAGCGCCCGGTACTCGCCGTCGGTAGCTATCTGATCTTCGAAGAGGTGCTCGGGCCGCAGACCGGCAACAAGGCCGACGCCGATCCCGCGCACCGCGTGCTGGTCAGGCTCGAGGAGGTCGATGACACGGCGACCGATCCGCTCTACTCGCGGACGCTCCTGCCCAGCGGCGCGCTGAGTCTACGGGGACTCGGTCAGCAGGCGCTGCCACTCACCCGCGTCCGGTGGCGGAGGGCCGACGCCCTCACCTCGCCGCTGTGCATCAGCGCTCGGCTCACTGACCACAGCCTCGTGCGCAACATCTCGGTCGCGCTCGGCAACGTGATCCTCGCCGACCACGGCCTCACCACCACCGAGCTCCGCACCCCCGACGAGCTGACCGTCGACGGCCGTCTCGTCCTGGGACACGGCCCGCTGACGGTCGAGCAGCGGCCCGCGCTGCCAGCCGTCTCGCCGGCGACGGGGCGGATCGATGTCGACCGTGACGCGCTGTTGCCCGGCGAGGTGCGTGACGCGCTGCCTGCGCTGGTGCTGCTCGTTACCGATCCGACGGGCGCGGTCCGTCCCTGGATGACGGTGCCCGACCTGCTCGAGAGCAGTGCGTTCGACGAGCAGTTCGTCGCCGAGGTCGATGACGAGGGGCGTGCGCAACTGCGCTTCGGCGACGACGAGTACGGCCGCGCCCTCGGCGACGCAACGGCTCTGAGCGCCGTCTACCGCGTCGGCAACGGCCGCTCGGGCAACGTCGGCCGCGACAAGTTGACCACGATCGCGCTCGCTGCGTCCACGTTCATCGCCGAGGTTCGCAACCCCCTAGCGGCTCGCGGCGGTGTCGACGCCGAGACGATCGACGAGATCCGCCGGCTCGCGCCCGAGGCGATGCGCGGCGAGCTCAAGCGGGCGGTCACCGAGGCGGACTGGGTCCGCGCGGCCAGAGAGCTCCCGGACGTCGCCGGCGCCGTGGCGACGTTCCGCTGGACCGGCACTTGGCTGACGATCTTCGTCGCCGTCGACCCGAGCGACCGCGCCGATCTCGTCGACCTCCCGGATGGCCGCACCCGGCTCGAGCCGGCCTTCGAGCAGCGCGTGCGGACGTGGCTGACGCGCTTCAGGATCGCCGGCCACGATGTCGAGCTGCGGCCGCCGAGCTTCGTCGGACTCGAGCTGGTCGTCGAGGTCTGCGCGGCCGCGGGCTACTTCCGGACCGACGTCGTCGAGGCGGTCCGCGCCGCGCTGTCAGCTCGGCTGCTGCCCGACAGCACGAGAGGGTACTTCCATCCCGGCAACTTCACTTTCGGCGCGCCCGTCTACGTCAGCCGCCTGTACGCGGCGATCGAGCGCGTGACGGGGGTCGATTCGGTCGCGATTCGAAAGCTCACCCGCTTCGGTCAGCCCCAGCGCGACGAGCTCGACCGCGGGGTCCTGAAGGTCGGACCGTGGGAGATCGCCCGTCTCGACGCCGATCCGAGCTTCGACGAGCACGGCGTTCTGACCGTCACCGCGCGTGGGGGGAAGGCGTGAGCTGCGATTGCTGCACCCCCGCCTCCGGTCTGACGCCCCTGATCGTCGAGAACCGCGCCGGGTTGAGCGCGATCGCCTACCGCGTCGGCACGTACGCGAGCTTCCGCGAGACGATGCTCGCGCGGATCTCGGCTGTGCCAGAGCTCGCCGGGCTGACGACGCGCGAGGACGACGACGCGTCGATCACGGTGCTGTCGTTGTGGGCGGCGGTCGCCGACGTGCTCAGCTTCTACCAGGAGCGTTACGCCGGCGAGGCGTTCCTGCGGACCGCGACCCAGCGGTCGTCGGTGGGGCGCCTGGCGGCGCTGATCGACTACCGCCTCCGCCCGGGGGTGGCGGCGCTTGCATGGCTCGCGTTCACCGTCGAAGACGGCAAGGAGCTCCGCGTCCCACGCGGGTTGCGGGTGCAGAGCGTGCCCGGCCAGGACGAGCTGGCTCAGACCTTCGAGACGATCGCCGAGTTGCACGCCGTCGCCGCGCTGAGCCAACAGCGAGTGCTGCCGCCGCCGTACGGTGCCACTCCGCTTGCCGCAGGCGCGACCGAGGCGCTCCTGGACCCCGGCGCGGCGGGCCGTGCCGCCGCAGTCGGCATCGCCGCGCGCGACCGGGTGCTGTTATACGCGCCGGGCAGCGCTGGTCGCGTCGAGGAACTGCTCGTGCGCGAAGTCCGAATCGTCGAGGGTGGCGCCGCGCTTGTCTGGCAGGCGCCGCTGCGCGCGTCTTGGCCCGACGGGGCGCCTGCTGCGAAGGCCGGGCGGGTGTTTCAGCTGTTTGGCCACAACGCGCCGGCGTCTGTGATGACGCCGGCCTCCGATCCGACGGTGCCGGGGGGGATCCGCTGGTCCAAGACGGACACTAAGTTCTCGCTACCGGCGAGCACAAAGCTGGCGCTCGACTCGCGGGTCGAGGGGCTCACCGCCGGAATGCGCCTGCTCGTCCACGACGCAGCCGGCGCCACGACGCCGATCACCGTGACCGCAGTGCAGACCACGGTGCCGCCCGGCGGCACCACCGCCTCGGTCAGTGTGCTGACCGTCACGCCGTCGGTACCCGCAACGGGCGATCGCCGGAGCGTGGTGGTCCACGAGCTGCTCGCGCCAAGCGTGGTGTTCTGGGGTCACGCCTATCCGGGGCGGTTGACGAGCTCGGCGGTGGTGCTCCCCGGGGTTGCGCACATGGACGGCACGTTCGAGGTCGGCCGTCCGCTGGTTCGCGGCCAGTACCAGCCTGGCGTGCGGCTCCGCGCGCGCGACCTGCAGCCCGGTCGCCCGGTGCTCGTCGGCGACGCCGAGACCCCGCCTGCCCTGGCGACGGTGCTTAGCGCGAAGGCCGTCGGCGCGACGATCAGCGTCGCACCGACCTCGGCCGATGCCGCCAGCGTCCGCCAGCTCGGCCTCAGCGCGAAGGCGGCGACCGTCGTCTCCGGACTGTTGTCAGCGCCGGTATCGGCGACCGCCGCGCTGACCAATCCGCGACCAGAGCTGCGCGCCCGGATCGGGGATGGCGTGGCGCACGCGCTGAAGCTCGGGTCGGTTTCCGCGACGCCCGGCGCCGCCGCTGCGGCGCTGCTGGCGGCGCTGAGCTCTGCCGGCCCCGAGCCGGCGTGGGTCGACGCGATCGTGCTCGGGGTCGCCGGGCGGCTCGTGGTGCTCCCCGGAGGCGAGGACACTCCCGCGATCGAGTTCCTGCCGACCGACCAGGATCCGACGACCGTCCTCCAACTCGGGCTCGACGGCGACCACGCTCGCCCAGTCCAAGCCGTCCTCTCCGCTCCGATCGTCGCGCCAGTCGGGTTCACCGCCGCCGCACCGCAGATCGAGGTGATGGTGGGTGCGATCGGACCGGTGGCCGTCTCGCTCCAGAACGTCGACGCCCCGGGCCTGACGCTCCTGTCAAGGCGGCTGACGAACGCGATCGCGGCCGCCGACCTCGCTCCCGGCTTTCGCGGCACGCGGGTGCTCAGCACCGGTGGCCGGCTACTGCTGCTCCCGGGCCCGCTCGAGGCGGCGCCGACAGAGTTCCTGCGGATGGAGCTGACGCTCGATCAGCCCCTGGACCTCGACCCGACGACGGCATTCCTGCTCGCGAACGTCGCTCCCGCCAGCCATGGAGAGACCGTCCACGGCGAAGTCCTCGGCGACGGTGACGCTGCCGCGAGCTTCCAACAGCTGAGCCTGCGCAAGCATCCGCTCACCTACGTCCCGAGCCCGTTGGCGGGAGGCACGGCATCGAGCCTGCAGTTACTCGTGAACGGCGTCAAGTGCTACGAGGTTCCAGAGCTCTACGGCGCGCCGCCAACGGCGCAGGTGTTCGAGACCCGGACCGAGGATGACGGCACGACGGTCCTCCAGTTCGGCGACGGACACACCGGTTCGACGCTCGCCACCGGTGCTGGCAACGTCACCGCCACCTACCGGGTCGGCGCCGGGGTGGCGGGCCGCGTCCGCGCCGGAACCCTAACCTCCGCCCTTGACCGGCCCCCCGGCCTGCGCGGCGTCGTCAACCCGCTCGCCGCGACCGGCGGCGCCGACCCCGAGGCGATCGAGGCCGCACGCGCAAACGCGCCCTCGACGGTGCGGACATTTGGACGCGCCGTCTCGCTGACCGACGTCGCCGATCTAATTCGCGCCTCCGGGGAGGTCGCCAAAGCGCAGGCGGTGGCGCTGTGGCACGGCCTTGACCGCGCCGTCCACGTCACGGTAGCCGGCCAGGCCGGTGGCATCTTCGGCGCGGCCGATTTGAGCCGGCTGGGTGCCGCCTTGCAGTCAGCGCGCGATCCTGGTTCGCGCTTGCTGCTCGGCAACCACCGGCCGCTGGCGATCGCGCTGGGCGCGACGGTCACCGTCGACGAGGACCACGTCCAGGCCGACGTGCTCGCGGCGGTACGTGGGGCCGTGCTCGACGCGCTCTCGTTCGAGCGCGCGCTGCTCGGCGCGCCGCTGCACCTCAGCGACGTGTACGGCGTGATCCAGGATGTGCCAGGGGTGCTGGCGTCGGACATCACCGAGCTGCAGGCCAAGCGGCCGGCCGACCGCAACCGGCGCACCGCTGATCGCCTCGCCGACGGCTCGCCGGCTCAGGTCCAGGCCCACGTCGCGATCCTCAGCGCGCAGCCTGACCCGGCCGCACCCGGCCAGGTGCTCCCGGCGGAGCTGCCGACGATCGAGTCGCCCGCCCGCGATGTGACGATCGCCGCTATCGGGGGCCTCGCGTGACCCGGAACGCCCGGTCCGAAGCAGCCCGCCCGCTCGAGCCGAACGTTCGCGGCCGGATGGAGGCGCGGCTTGGCCACGACTTCAGCCGGGTGCGCGTCCACGAAGGCCCTCAGGCGGGGGCGCTGCACGCTCGCGCATTCGCGCTCGGCGAGCACATCAGCTTCGCACCCGGCCAGTACGCGCCGGGCACCACGACGGGAGCCGACCTGCTTACACACGAGCTCGGCCACGTCGTCGAGCACCGCCGCGGCGCCGCGCCGGGCATCTACCGCGCGCCCGAGGGTCAGCAACTACCCGCCGGGCCTGAGCGGCCATACACGCCTCTTGGCTCGCTGACTCTCGGCCTCGGGACGTTAGACGAGTTCGCCTTCAACGGCTCGACCCTGACCGACCAGCACATGGCACAGATCCCCGCGCTGGCGGGCCGGATCCTCTCGATGCTCGCCGGCCAGGGCGGCGGGCGCGTGACGGTCACAGGCAACACCGATCTGGTCGGCGGCGAGCAATCGAACCTCGCGCTCGGCCAACGGCGCGCCCGGGAGGTGGCCGTGGCGCTGATCGCAGCCGGGGTCCCAGCGTCGAGCATCGACACGACCAGCGCCGGGGAGTCCGCCCCGGTGGTGCAGACGGAGAAGGCCGAGGGGCGCAACCGCCGCGTCGAGGTGCGC
>JALZAI010000431.1 GCA_030948475.1 Actinomycetota bacterium | reverse complement strand
GGTGAGCGTTGCCCGGTCTGCGGGGCGAACGAGCATCCCGCGCCGGCCCGGTCCGAGCCGGACTCGGTCACTGCCGAGGACGTGACCGCCGCGGCAGACGCGCGCGCTCGGGCCGAGGAGCATCGAGAGGCCCGCACGACCGAACTGTCCGAGCTGGAGCGCCGACTGCACGCGCTGCGCCTGACGGCCGACGGCGCTGACGCGCCCACGCTTCGCGCCGGGCGGATCGAACTCGCTGCAGCCATCCGGGAGGCGCGGCGCGACGCTGCGCGACGAGACGCGCTGGTTCAGACCAAGCAGGCGCTCGAGCTCGAGCAGCGCCGCCTCGCGGCCGTCCGCACTGAGGCGGAGCGGGCAGCGGCGCGGCTCGGTGCCGAATTCGATGGCGGCCAACGCGCGTTATTCGAACTGCAGTCCGAACTGGTCGACGCAGCCGACGGTCACCCATCCGTCGCCGCCCGGCAGCAGCAGCTGCGGGGCTGCGCGGAGGTCGCCGCCGAGCTGGCCGCGGCGCTCAACAGCCTCGCGAACGCGCGGACGGCGCGCACAACTGCGGCGGCCCGGGCTGCGGGGGAGGCAGGTAACCGCGGCTTTGCCGACGTCGATGCCGCCCGTGCCGCCGCTATGCCGCGGGAGCAGTACCAGACGGTGCGCGCCCAGCTGGACACGTGGCGGAGCATGCGTGAGCGGTTGCGAGGTGCGCTCGTCGAAGCCGAGCGCAGCGGACTCGACCCGGCCGACGCCGCAGCCGTCCTGGCCCGGGCCGAGCAAGCGCGCCATGCGCTGGCCGAGTCCGAATCCGATGCCGAGCACGCTGCCGTGCGGTCCGGCCGAGCCGCCAATGCGGAGGAGCGGTTCATGAGGGCAAAGGCCGACGTTGCCGATGCCTGTAGGCGCCACGCCGAGCTCGACGCCGAGTCGGCGCCGGTGGTCTACCTAGCCCGGCTCGCGAAGGGAGTGAGCGGCCAGCGCCGCGTGGCGCTAACCACCTACGTCCTGCGGCAGTGGTTCGAGCGGGTCGTCGGTGCGGCGAACATCCGGCTCTCCGGGATGTCCGGTGCGCGCTACGAACTGGTCCGCGTTGACGAAGGCACGTCCAGATCCGAGCGCACTGGGCTCACCCTTCAGGTGCTCGACCGGCACACCGGTGCGAAGCGCAGCACCCGGTCGCTATCCGGGGGCGAGACGTTCTACACCTCGCTGTCGCTAGCCCTCGGGCTCGCCGATGTGGTGCGGGCAGAGGCCGGCGGCGTCGACCTCGACACGCTGTTCATCGACGAGGGCTTCGGCTCGCTGGACTCCGACACCCTCGACCAGGTGATGGCGGTGATCGACGAACTGCGCGAACGCGGCCGCACGGTCGGCATCGTCAGCCACGTCAGCGAGCTCAAGGACCGCATCGCCGAGCGGATCGAGGTGCGCCGCCTGCCCGACGGCTCCTCCACCCTTCGCGTCGTCGCCTGAGCTGGAGGCCGAGGACGGCTCAGACGGGGTAGTCGTCCTCGTCGGGCGGCGGCAGGTCGAAGTGTTGGTCCACGGCGTCTGCTTCGTCCGCCTCGATCGGCAGATCGCGGTCGACGAGGTCGCGGACCTCGCCGTCGTCGTCGCTCGCGAGGAAGACGGAGTTCTCGGGATCGGTCACGGCTACCTCCTCCTGCTAGCGACCACAGTAGGAGCCATCACAGCGCGGCGGCAATCGCCTTCAGAAGTGGCTGCGCCAGATCGACCCGGCAGATGAGCAGGTCGGGCAGATACGGATGCGGCTCGTTGTAGGCGAGCGGCGCACCGTCGATGCGCGAGGCATGCAGGCCGGCCGCGACCACTACGCCCACCGGCGCGGCCGAGTCCCACTCCCACTGCCCGCCTGCGTGCAGGTACGCGTCCGCGTCACCGCGCAGCACCGCCATCGCCTTGGCGCCCGCGGAGCCCATCGGCGCCAGCGTCGCGCCGAACTGCGCGGCCACCGGGGCCGCGAATGCGGGCGGACGGCTGTCGCTGACCAGGAACACCAGGCCGTCGTGCGGCCGCGGGAGACTCGGCGGGTGGGGCGCGTACACCGCGCCGAGCGCCGGTTGCGCGACCGCCGCGGCCGTGATCGACGGCACGGCCGCACCGCGTTCCCAAAGCGCCACGTGGACCGCCCAGTCACTGCGCCCATCCATGCCGTACTCGCGGGTCCCGTCGAGCGGGTCGATGATCCATACCCGGTCCGCGGCGAGCCGCGCCGGGGAATCTGCCGACTCCTCGGACAGCACCGCGTCGTCCGGACGTGCTGCGGCAAGCTCACGCAGCAGCAACTCGTTCGAGTCCGCGTCGCCGCGCTTGCCCAGCGGCTTGCCGTTCAGTCCGGACGAGGTCTGCAGCTCGAGCAACAGTCGCCCCGCCTGCTCGGCGAGCGAGGCCGCGAGCTCGGCGTCAGTTACTGCCGCTGTCACTGCTCGATGCGATCTATCACGATCGCAGCGAGCGCGTCGACGTCACCGTCGGACGGACGAAGCAGCAGGTCCGGCCGTCGCGGCGCCTCGTACGGGGCGCTCACCCCGGTGAAGTCGGCTATCTCGCCGGCCCGAGCCTTCGCGTACAACCCCTTCGGATCCCGGGCCTCGGCCATCTCGATCGGCGTGTCGACGAAGATCTCGACGAACGGCAGCCCGGCCTCGTCGTGGTTGGCCCGCGCTGCGTCGCGGTCCGTGCGGTACGGGCTGACCAGCGACACCAGCGCGACCACGCCGGCATCGGCGAGCAGCTTGGCCACCTCGGCGACCCGGCGCACGTTCTCGGCCCGATCCTCGGGACTGAAGCCGAGGTTGCTGTTCAGCCCGTGCCGCAGGTTGTCGCCGTCGAGCACGTAGGCCGGTCGCCCGGACGCGACCAGGCGACGCTCGACCTCGACCGCGATGCTCGACTTGCCCGACCCGGAAAGCCCGGTGAACCAGAGGGTCATCCCCTGCCCGCCGCGCTGCGCGCGGGTGACCACACCGTCGTGCCAGGCGATATTCGTTTCGTGCACGCTCGGTCCGATGATCATGCCTGCGGCAACGGTGAAGTTCGTCGCTTCGTCGATCAGGATGAACGAGCCGGTATCGCGGTTACGCCGGTATGCGTCGAACAGCAGCGGCTTTTGGGTGCGCAGCCGCGCGCGTCCGATCTCGTTGAGCAGGAGCGACTGCGCCGACTCGTCACGGTGCAGCGTGTTGATGTCGAGACGATACTCGAGGTTCTTGACACTCGCCCGGGTCGAGCGCGTCGTGTGCTGAATGGTGTACGTTGCGCCCTCGGTCAGCGACGACTCCCCCGTCATCCAGCACAGCATCACGTCGAGATCCTGTCCGACGTGCGGTCGGTTGTGCGGACGGGCGATCATGTCTCCGCGCGCGATGTCGATCTCGTCCTGGAGCAGCATGGTCACGGCCTGGCCGGTGAAGGCTTCCCGGACCTCATTGCCGGCAGGCCCGAACACGGCGCGCACCCTGGTCGAGAAACCCGACGGCAGCACGGTCACCTCGTCGTCCGGCTTGAACGTGCCGCCGGAGATCGTGCCGGCGTAGCCGCGAAAGTCCAGCTGCTGCGGGCGGATCACGTATTGCACCGGCAGCCGCGCGTCGATCAGGTTCCGGTCGGAGGCGATGTGGATCTCTTCGAGCGCACGCAACAGGGACGGCCCGTCGTACCAGGGCATCGCGGCACTGCGGGTGACGACGTTGTCGCCGGCCAGGGCCGACATCGGGATGAACGTCAGGTCGGAGACCTCGAGCTTCATCGCGAAGCTGCGGAAGTCTTCGAGAATCTCCTGGTAGCGCTCCTGCGAGTAGTCGACCAGATCCATCTTGTTGATACAGACGATCAGGTGGGGGATGCCGAGCAGGGTCGCGAGAAAGGCGTGTCGGCGCGACTGCTCGAGGACCCCGTTGCGCGCGTCGATGAGGATCATCGCGACGTCGGCCGTCGACGCGCCGGTGACCATATTGCGCGTGTACTGGATGTGGCCGGGCGTGTCGGCGATGATGAACTTGCGCTTGGGGGTGGCGAAATAGCGGTACGCGACGTCGATGGTGATGCCCTGCTCGCGCTCGGCGCGCAGGCCGTCGGTGAGCAAGGCCAGGTCCGGGCCGTCGTGGCCGCGCGCCTTGCTGGAGATTTCGACCGCGCTGAGCTGGTCCTCGAAGATCGCCTTGCTGTCGTAGAGCAGCCGTCCGATGAGGGTGGACTTTCCGTCGTCGACCGAACCTGCCGTCGCGATGCGCAGCAACTGGGCCATCAGACCGTGCACCTGCTCTTCGCGCGAGCGCTCATCAGAAATACCCTTCCTTCTTGCGATCCTCCATGCCGGCTTCGGAGATCCGGTCGTCGGCGCGCGTCGCGCCGCGTTCGGTGACCCGAGCCGCGGCGACCTCGGCCACGACCAGCTCCGGGGTGTCGGCGTGCGACTCGACGGCACCGGTGCAGGTCGCGTCGCCGATCGTGCGGAAGCGCACCCGCGCCTGGAACGGCTCCTCACCGTCGTGCGGGGTGATGAACCGCGGGTCGTTGGCGAGCAGCATGCCGTCGCGTTCGATCACCTCGCGCTGGTGCGCGTAGTACAGCGAGGGGAGCTCGATGTCCTCCTGCAGGATGTAGCTCCAGATGTCGAGCTCGGTCCAGTTGGACAGCGGGAAGACTCGGATGTTCTCGCCCTTCTTGTGTCGCCCGTTGAAGAGGTTCCAGATTTCGGGACGCTGGTTGCGGGGGTCCCAGGCGCCGAACTCGTCGCGGAAGCTGAACACGCGCTCCTTGGCGCGGGCCTTCTCCTCGTCGCGTCGGGCGCCGCCGAAGACCGCACCGAACCTGTTCTCCCGAATGCCGCGAAGCAGGGTGACCGTCTGCAGGCGGTTGCGGCTCGCGCTGGGCCCCGTCTCCTCGCGCACTCGTCCGGCGTCGATGTCGTCCTGGACGCTGGCGACGATCAGGCGCAGACCCAGCCGCTGCACGGTGTGGTCGCGGAAGGCGATCACTTCGTCGAAGTTGTGCCCGGTATCGACGTGCATGACCGGGAACGGCACCGGTGCCGGCCAGAACGCCCGCACTGCGACGTGCAGCATCACTACCGAGTCCTTGCCGCCCGAGAAGAGCAACGCGGGTTTCTCGATGGTGGCCGCGACCTCGCGGAAGATGTGCACGGCCTCGGCCTCGAGCTTGTCGAGGTCGGTGAGCTCGTACGTTGTCGTCATGGATACCTTTCCGGCTTGCGAACGGGGGGCCGCCGTCTCAGTGTGCCAGTTTGTCGGGAAACTGCAGGACAGCAGGCACCATGGACCGGTGACCACGACGATCGCGGTGGATCAGCTGCGCACGCTCGTGCGGGCCGGCGGAATCACCGTGCTCAGCGGGGCCGGGTTGTCGACCGAGTCCGGCATCCCGGACTACCGGGGTCCGACGGGCGCGCTGCGCCGCCATGCCCCGATGAACTTCCAGGCGTTCGTCGGTGACGCCCGAGCGCGACATCGCTACTGGGCGCGCAGCTACCTGGGCTGGCGCCAGATCGCCCGAGCCCGCCCGAACGCCGGCCACCGGGCGGTCGCGGCCCTGCAACGATTGGGCCGGGTGGACGGGGTGATCACGCAGAACGTGGACGGGCTGCACCAGGCCGCGGGCGCCGCCGACGTCGTGGAGCTGCACGGCGGCCTGGACCGGGTGATCTGCTTGAGCTGTCGTGCCCGAGAGTCCCGGGTGGCGATCGACGCGCGGCTGCGTGCCGCGAATCCGGACTTCGACGCCGAGGTGGCGCAGATCAACCCGGACGGCGACGCCGAGCTGGCCGACGAGCAGCTCATCGCATTCCGGATGGTCGGCTGCTTCCTGTGCGGCGGCGACCTGGTCAAGCCGGACGTCGTGTTCTTCGGCGAGAACGTGCCCCGGCCTCGCGTCGAGCGCTGCTACGCGATGGTGGACGCGGCGCGCGCGGTGCTCGTGCTCGGCTCGTCGCTGACGGTGATGTCGGGGCTGCGCTTCGTCCGGCGCGCGGCCGCCCGCGGCACCGCGATCGCAATCGTCAACCAGGGCCCGACCCGGGGCGACGAGCTGGCCACGCTGCGGGTGGACGCCCCGCTCGGCGAGGTCCTCCCCGCGCTCGTGCGCGATGTCGCCGATCTTCATGCTTCAGCGGGGTCATGACCCGATACCGGCATGAAGATCAGCAGCGGGGTGGACGGATGAAGATCAGGACTTGGCGGCGCCCACGTTCGCGTAGGACACCGAGGTGTCGGCGAGGCGCTCGGGATCGACCACCACGCTCTCGAGGATCAGCGGCTTGATCTCGTCCACGACGTCCCACACATTGACGTTCATCGACGCCTTGATGTGATTCTCGGCGTCGAGCCAGAACGCGACGAACTGCCGGCTGCCCAAGTTGCCGCGCACGACCACATTCTCGAACGAGCCGGCCGGTGCGTAGCCGACGTACTCCATGCCGAGGTCGTACTGGTCGCTGAAGAAGTACGGCAGCTCGCGGTAGTCGACGTCCTCGCCGAGCATCGCGGCGGCAGCGACGGCCGGCTGCTTGAGGGCGTTGGCCCAGTGCTCGACGCGGATTTGCCCGAGCAGCGGGTGATCGTGCAGCGCGATATCCCCGACGGCGTACACGTCGGGGTCGCTGGTGCGCAGCGACGCGTCGACCAGTACGCCGTTACCCACCGACAGGCCCGCGGCGAGGACGAGCTCCAGGTTGGGCAGCACGCCGATGCCGCCGACGACCGCCGTAGCGGCGATGCTCGTCCCGTCGGACAACCGCACGGCGGACACCGCGCCGCTGTCCGAGACGATCTCGTCCACCTGAAGCTCCATGCGCAGGTCGACTTCGTGCTCGCGGTGCAGGTCGAGGAAGACCTTGCCCATGTCACGGCCGAGCACACCCATGAGCGGCGTCTCCGCGGTCTCGACCAGCGTCACCTCGGTGCCGGCCAGGCGCGCCGCGGCGGCGACCTCGAGTCCGATCCAGCCGGCACCGATGATGACGATGCGCTTGCCCTTGCCGAACTGGGCGCGCAGCGCGTCGGATTCCTTGCGGGTGCGCAGGTAGAGGACGTTCTCCGCTACCGAACCGGGCATGCTGAGGAGGCGGGGCGAGGCGCCGGTCGCGAGCAGCAGCTTCGCGTAGGAAAGCGTCGAGTCGTCGCTGAGGGTCAGCTTGTGGGCGCCGGTGTCCAGGCCGGTGGCCCGCACGCCCTGGCGCACCTCGACGCCGTGCACGCTGTACCACTCGGCCGAATGCACGACCGCGTCCACGAACTCGGACTTGCCCTGCAGGTAGTCCTTGGACAGCGGTGGGCGTTCGTAGGGCAACTCCTCCTCGCCGGCGAGCACCGTGAGCGTGCCCTCGTACCCCCTCTCGCGCAGCGCCTCCACCGCCTTGGCCGCGGCGAGTCCGCCACCCACGACGACGATGCTCTCGGGGTTCTCACTCATTGGTGTCCTCCGGTGGTTGGGCCGCGCACGGTGTTGACGGTCCCATACCCGCCGACACGCCTACCGACCCGTCCTGGTTCACCCACGTACAGCCAGGCATGATCGGGCCCATGACACATTCGGTTCGCGGAGTTGTCTGCCTTGCCAAGAATGAGCCGGTCCAGCTCGTCACCGTGCTGGTCCCCGACCCGGGGCCGGGCGAGGCGCTGATACAGGTGCAGGCCTGCGGGGTCTGCCACACCGACCTGCACTATCGCGAGGGCGGCATCAACGACGACTTCCCGTTCCTTCTCGGCCACGAGGCGGCCGGCATCGTCGAGGCGGTCGGCGAGGGCGTCACCGACGTCGCGCCCGGTGACTTCGTGATCCTGAACTGGCGCGCAGTGTGTGGGCAGTGCCGGGCCTGCCGGCGTGGACGACCGTGGTACTGCTTCGACACGCACAATGCCGCCCAGAAGATGACGCTCGAGGACGGCACCGAGCTGTCTCCGGCGCTGGGCATCGGCGCGTTCGCGGACAAGACGCTCGTGCACGCCGGGCAGTGCACCAAGGTCGATCCGTCGGTCAAGCCGGAGGTCGCCGGGTTGCTCGGTTGCGGTGTGATGGCCGGGCTAGGTGCTGCGATCAACACCGGCGGGGTCGGACGCGGCGACAGCGTCGCGGTCATCGGTTGCGGCGGCGTCGGGTGCGCAGCGATCGCCGGCTCGCTGCTCGCCGGCGCGTCCACGATCATCGCGGTGGACGTGGACGACCGGAAGCTCGCCACGGCGCGGACACTCGGCGCGACGCACTCGATCAACTCGCGTTCGTCCGACCCGATCGAGGGGATCCAGACGCTGACCGACGGCAACGGCGCGGACGTCGTGATCGACGCGGTCGGCCGTCCCGAGACGTATCGGCAGGCGTTCTACGCGCGCGATCTGGCGGGCACGGTGGTGCTGGTCGGCGTCCCGACGCCGGACATGAAGCTGGAACTGCCGCTGCTCGACTACTTCGGCCGCGGCGGTGCGCTGAAGTCGTCGTGGTACGGCGACTGCCTGCCCTCGCGCGACTTCCCGCTGCTCGTCGACCTGCACCTGCAGGGACGGCTGCCCCTGGAGAAGTTCGTCAGCGAGACGATCTCGCTGGACGGGGTGGAGGAAGCGTTCGCCGCGATGGGACGAGGCGACGTGCTGCGCTCGGTCGTGGTCTTCTGATGCTGCGCCTGGACCACACGGTCACGTCCGGGACGTTCTCACTCGATGGGGGCACCTGGGACGTCGACAACAATGTCTGGGTACTCGGCGATGACG
Source organism: Actinomycetota bacterium (assembly GCA_030948475.1). GTDB lineage: Bacteria > Actinomycetota > Actinomycetes > Mycobacteriales > Jatrophihabitantaceae > JALZAI01. The sequence continues at coordinate 1,202 of JALZAI010000431.1, read as the reverse complement.
CGCAGTGCCTCGTCGTCGACGCGCCGCACTCGGCCGCTCCGATCGTCGAGCTGGTTGCCGGGCGGCGGGTGGTCGCGATCGTGTGCACGCACGCGCACGACGACCACGTGACCGTGGCGCCGGCGCTCTCCGCGACGTTGCGCGCGCCGGTGCGGCTGCACCCGGACGAGGACGTGCTGTGGCGGCGGAGCCACCCGGACACGTCCTACCAGCCGCTGGCCGACGGGGAGCAGGTGTCGGTGGGCGGCTCGACCGTGACCGTGCTGCACACCCCAGGGCACTCGCCCGGTTCGGTCTGCCTGCTCGTCCCCGATCTCGGTGCCGTGTTCACTGGCGACACGCTCTTCCAGGGCGGACCGGGCGCGACCGGGCGCTCGTACTCCGATCAACCGACGATCGTCGCGTCCATCCGAACGCGGTTACTGAGCCTGCCGGATGACACGGTGGTGCATCCCGGGCACGGCGCGGACACCACGATCCAGGCCGAGCGCAGCGGCCTCGCCGCGCAGGATTGAACACACGTTGGCGTAACAGTGGCGTAACAGCGGCCTCATGAGTCACACTGGACTCGGCACCTCCGCCTCCCGGACCGCTGGGGAAGGCGTCGCCGTCGAGTCAACGGAGGTGTGCGATGACGAATGCCCGCACCGGATCCACCGCTGGTCGTGCCACGCCGACCACCCGCGGTGTCGTCTTCATGCACTGCTGTCCTGCGGCGCTGGCCCCGCATGTGGAGTGGGCGCTGGCCGGTGTGCTCGGCAGCCCGGTCCGACTGGAGTGGTCCGCCCAGCCCGCGGCGCCCAAGCACCTGCGCGCCGAAGCGAACTGGGTCGGCGGCATCGGCACGGGCGCTCGGCTGGCCGCGTCGCTGCGGGCGTGGCCGATGCTTGTCTTCGAGATCACCCAGGACGGCACGTCGGTGTCCGACGGCGAGCGGCTAGCCTATGTGCCCGGACGCGGCTTCCACCGGCGGGCGATGTCGGTCAACGGTGACGTGGTCGTGGGGGAGGAGCGGCTGCGCGGCCTGCTCGATCGCGCGCGCACCGCCGAGGACTATGAGCACGGGCTGGCCGAACTGCTCGGCACCTCCTGGGACATCGAGCTCGAGCCGTACCGCCTCGGCGGCGACGGCGCCCCGGTAACCCTGCTGCACCAAGTGGTCTGACGCGGATTCTCGTCCAACTGCGCGTCGTTCAGATCCC
>JALZAI010000411.1 GCA_030948475.1 Actinomycetota bacterium | reverse complement strand
AGGGTGTTGCCCCGAGGCCGTGCTGGCTAGCGTGTGAGGCTGTCCCGAGTGTGTCCGGAATGGAGCAGAAGATGCGCGTTAGCCGGTCCCTTCGTCTTCGCCAGATCGTCGCCGTGGCCGGTAGCGCTACCGTGCTGGCGAGCGGGTTGGCCGCGGCAGCGCAAGGCAGCCCAGCCGGCGCCCAGCCGGTGCCTTCCGTTGCCGGCTGTCATCTCGGCAACGGTGTTCGACACGTCATCAGCATCGTGTTCGACAACGTGCACTTCTCCCGGGACAACCCGAACGTCCCGTCCGATCTCGAGCAGATGCCGCACCTGCTCAACTTCCTGAAGTCGAACGGGACGGTCCTGTCGAACACCCACACGCCGCTCATTGCGCACACGGCCGACGACAGCCTGACCATCTACACCGGCCTCTACGGTGACCGGCACGGCCAACCGCTCACCAACAGCTACAAGACCTACAACCCGAACGGCAGCACCGACCCGGCGACCTCGTTCGCATATTGGACGAGCCCGGCCGTCGACACGGCGCCAACTCCAACACCAGGCCACGACACCGCACCGACGATGGTGTACTCGCCGACCGTCCCGGCCACGTCGGGCGCGACCGGTCGGCAGACCCCGGCGCCCTGGGTCCCGTTCACCCGTGCTGGTTGCTCCGCCGGTGATTTCTCGACCGCAAACATGGTTCTCGAGAACACGAAACTGGATCTCTCAACGGTGTTCGGCCCGTCCTCGCCAGAGGTCGCGCAGCTCCAGGCCGATCCCGACCCGTTCAAGGATCCCGAGGTCTCCGACTATGTCGGGGTCGCGGTGCACTGCGCGCGCGGCGACGCCATCTGCGCGAACGCTCAGGCCACAAAATACGGGCAGACGTCGCCGACGCCTAGCGCTGTTGCGGATCGGCTCCCGACCGAGCCGCGCGGCTACCACGGCTATCAGGCGCTGTTCGGTGCGCGCTACGTCGCCCCGCAGCTCGGGGCCGGCACCGCATCGCTTTCCCGCAACGGTTACCCGGTCACCGATGCGTCGGGCAACTTGACCGACATCGACGGCAACCCGATCATCAACAGCTTCGCCGGCACCCCCGGGTTCCCCGGCTTCAGCCCCACGGCCGCGCAATCGCTCGGCTATCTCGCCGACATGCAGGAGAGCGGGATCCCCGTCACCTACGGCTACATCTCCGACCTGCACGAACGCAAGCCAGCTACGAGTGGCTGTACGACAGTGACCGCAACCGGCACGGGCAAACCGCTCGGCCCAGGCGACTCCTGCTACGTCAGCAATGCCAGGAGCTACGACGAGGCGTTCGCGAAGTTCTTCGACCGGCTGCACAAGGACGGCATCACACCGGCGAACACCGAGTTCGTGATCAGCGCCGAGGAGAACGACCAGTTCGCCGGAGCCAACGTCGCACGAGCGACAGCACCGACCCCGGCCGGCTGCGACGGGGTCACCACACCGTGCCACTACGCGGCCGGGCAGGTGGGTGAGTTGCAGGCCAACATCAACGGTCTGCTCGCCGGCACGCCGAGTAGTGCGACCGCCTTCGATATCGAACCGCAGGGCGCGTCGATCTACGTGCACGGCCGGCCGGCTCCGGACAACGCGGCGGTCCGGCAACTCGAGCGCGACACCGCCGCGATGACGGGCAACGACCCGTACACCGGCGTCAACGGCGAAAAGATCGTCAATTACCAAGCCGGCGCGCTCGAGCAGCGACTCCTGCACATGCGGACCCCTGACCCACTGCGCACACCGACCTACACGGTGTTCCCGAAGCCGGACTACTACTTCTCCACCTCGGGCCCGAACGTCGGCACCAACAGCACATTCGCCTACAACCACGGCTACTACAGCCCCAACGTCGACGTGACCTGGTCATCGCTGGTCGGCCCGGGTGTCGCGCGACGCGGAGTCGACGGGCCGCGGCCGGCGAACGGCAACCAGCCGCACGACCCGAACTCCACGGCCACCGTCCCGCAGGCCAGCACGGTCGGCACCTGGGTCGAGGAGACCGACCTCCGTCCGACCCTGCTGTACCTGACCGGCCTGCGCGACGACTACCCGACGGACGGCCGAGTGATCAGCCAAGCGCTGGGCTCAGCCCCGCGGTCGCTGCGGCACACACGACTTCTAGCCGCGGCCTATCAGCAACTCAACTCGAGCGTGGGCACCTTCGCCACGGACACGCTCATAGCCGACAGCCGGGCACTCGCCACCGGATCCAGCAGTCACGACGCGACCTATGCCGACGTCCAAAGCAAACTTGCGCGCCTCGGCGACCGTCGCGACGCGCTCGCGACCCAGATCAAGCACACGCTGGCCAGGGCGGCGCACGGCGTGACTCCGTCGGTCAAGAATCTGCTCTCCCAACTGTTGCGAACCGTTGCGATCCTGGCGGCCGCGCATCATCTGGCGGTCCACGGCGGCTGAGGAGCCACCGGAAAGACTGCTTCCGTATAGCAGAAGCTAATATCCGTCGGGCAGAAATCATCGAGTATTGGTGGTGACCGGACGGTGCGGATCGACGTCAACAGGCTCGGCGAGGCCCTCGATTCCCGGCTTGCGCGAGCCGATGCCGCGCTCGCGGCACAATTCCCAGGCGATCGCAGCGGCCGTCAGCCGATCCACACGGTCTACGTCCCGGCCGACCGCTACCGCGCGGACTTGTGTCGGGTCTGGGGTGATCACGCCCGCGAGACGCTCGACGAGCATCGAGCGGTTCTCGATGAGCTCGTCACGGCAATGGGGGGCGCCGCCTCGGATCTGATCGAGCGAGCGCGCAACAAACTGGCCAGCGAGCCGATCGAGGATCTGCGCATCGATTTCGAGGACGGCTACGGCGCCCGCGGTGACGACGACGAAGACGAGCACGTCGCGGCCGCGGTGGCGGCGTTGGCCACCAGTCTGCGCGACGGCAGCGCCGCGCCGTTCTACGGGATCCGGATGAAGTGCTTCGAGGCGCCTACCCGCCGTCGCGGCGTGCGTACCTTGAGCCTGTTCGTGAGCGGGCTGGTCGAGGCCGGCGCACCGCTGGACGGGTTCGTCGTCACGCTGCCCAAGGTGAGCAGCGTCGACCAGGTCGAGGCGATGGTCTACCTCTGCGCGCAACTGGAGGACGCACTTTCCCTCGATACCGGCACGCTCCGGTTCGAAATCCAGATCGAAACCCCGCAGTCGATCCTCGGTCCGGACGGCACGGCTCTCGTCGCGCGCATGGTGCACGCATCCCACGGGCGGTGCAGCGCGCTGCACTACGGCACCTACGACTACTCGGCATTCTGCGGCATCGCGGCGGAGTTCCAGAGCATGGCGCACCCAGTGGCCGATCACGCCAAGCTCGTCATGCAGGCCGCCGCCGCCGGCACCGGCGTGCGCCTCTCGGACGGCTCGACGAACGTTCTGCCGGTCGGCGAGGAGCAGGCGATTCGCGCTGGCTGGCAGCTGCATCTACAGCTTGTGCGCCGATCGCTGGAACGCGGCTACTACCAAGGCTGGGATCTGCATCCGGCCCAGCTGCCGACCCGTTACGCCGCCACGATCGGGTTCTACCGCGATGGCCTGGGCCGGGCCACCGATCGCCTGCGCCGATACGTCGACCAGACCGGCTCGGCCATTCTCGACGAACCGGCGACCGCGCGTGCGCTTGCCGACTTCATCCTGCGCGCTCGCCATTGCGGGGCTGTCACCTCCGACGAGGTGCACGCCGCGACCGGGCTGAGCTCCGAGCAGCTGGCGGATCTGGCCCGACCGCGGCGTTGACGCCTTTCAGGCGATCGAATATAGTTCCACCATTCGGTAGGCCACTTCCGGCAGACGGAAGTTAGGGTACGGAGGTTGGTATGCGAATCTCACTCGGCGCGAACCAGTACGGCAAGGCGGAGAACCGCGTGGTGCGGATTTACCGGGACACCGACCGTCACGAGATCTGCGACCTTAACGTGTCGACCGCCTTGCGAGGCGAGTTCGGCGCGGCGCATACCGCCGGCGACCAGGCCGACGTACTGCCTACCGACACGCAGAAGAACACCGCGTTCGCCTACGCCAAGGAGAACGGCGTCACCTCGCCGGAGGACTACGCGATCGCGCTGGGCACGCATTTCCTGGACGCCGCCCCGAAGGCCGACAGCGCGCAGATCCGGGTGGAGAAGTACGCCTGGGATCGGATCCCGGTCGGCGGCAGCGGCCACGACCACGCGTTCGTGCGCCGCGGCGGAGCGGTGCGCAGCACCGTCGTCACCGTCAGCGGGCGCGGCTCGGACCAGCAGGTCTGGGTGGTTTCCGGCCTGCAGGATCTCGTCCTGCTCAAGTCGACGGGCTCGGAGTTCAAGGGCTTCCTCACCGACCCGTACACAACGCTGCAGGAGACCGAGGACCGGATCCTCGCCACGTCCCTGGCGGCCCACTGGCGATACGAGGGTGCCGGCCCCGACTGGAACGGCGTCGATTGGAACAGCGTTGACTGGAACGGGGCATACGACAACATCCAGGCGTCCTTGCTCGAGACGTTCGCCACGACCTACAGTCGCGCGTTGCAAGAAACCCTCTACCTAATGGGCGAACAGGTTCTCAAGACGCATCAGGACGTAGCCGAGATCAAGTTCTCCGCACCAAACCGGCACCACTTCCTCGTGGACCTCGCTCCGTTTGGGCTGGAGAACAACGGAGAGGTGTTCGTCGCCGCCGACCGTCCCTACGGGTTGATCGAAGCGGCCCTTGCCCGCGACGATGCGTCCGATGCGGGCGAGGCGTGGCTCGCCCTGAGGTCGTTCCTGTGACGGCGGTGTCCGGGCATGGGCTGAACTTCCTCGCCAACTGCTCGATCATGTTCACCGAGTGGCCGCTTCTCGAGCGTCCGGCCGCTGCGAAGGCGGCCGGCTTCGCCGGGGTCGAGTTCTGGTGGCCGTGGCCCGATCAGCCGGTTCCCGCCGATGCCGACGTCGACGCATTCGTCAGCGGCGTGCGCGATGCCGGCGTGCAACTCGTCGGGCTGAACTTCTTCGCCGGCGATCTGGCCGGCCCGGACTGCGGAGTCCTGTCGATCCCCAACCGCTCCCATCAGTTCCGCGACAACATCGACGTCACCGTCGGCATCGGCGCGCAGCTTGGGGTGTCGGCCTTCAACGCCCTCTACGGCAACCGCGTCGACGACGCCAATGCGGACCAGCAGGACGAGCTCGGGCGCGACAACATCGGCCGGGCCGCGGACGCAGCGTCGCGCATCGGTGCCACCGTGCTGATCGAACCGGTCAGTGGGCCCAAGCCATACCCGCTGCGTACCGCCGACGACACCGTGGCCGTGGTGAACGCGGTTCGCGGCGCCGGGCACCCCAACGTCGGCTTCCTCTGCGACCTGTTCCACCTGGCCAATAACGGCGACGACCTGGACCAGGCGATCGCCAAGCACACCGAGGTAACCAGCCACGTCCAGATTGCCGACTGGCCCGGGCGGGGCGAGCCCGGCTCCGGCCAACTTGACCTCGGCCGCTACCTCGCCGAACTCGCCGGCCGCGGCTACTCCGGCTGGGTGAGCCTGGAATACAAGCCCACCACCGACACTGAGACGAGTCTGGCTTGGCTGCCGCGCGAGCGCCGCGCCGCAACGCGCTGACTCTAAGGAGTGATCACATGACGAAGCTCGCCTTCATCGGCCTGGGCATCATGGGCAGCCCGATGGCCGTCCACCTGCAGAACGCGGGATTCCAGGTCAGCGGCTACAACCGAAGCCCGGACCGGGCCAAGCCGCTGGTCGAGTCCGGCGGCACCCAGGCCGCCTCGATCGCCGACGCGCTCGAGGGCGCTGACATCGTCGCGGTGATGGTCCCCGACTCTCCCGACGTCGAAGCCGTGCTGACCGGCGAGGACGGCGTCTTCGCCAATGCCGAACCTGGCACCCTCGTGATCGACTTCTCGAGTATCCGTCCGGACGTGACTGCGGCCCTGGCGGCCATAGCGAAGGAGGGCGGCTTCCGGCTGCTGGATGCTCCGGTCTCCGGTGGTGAAGCCGGTGCCAAAAGCGCGGCCCTGTCAATCATGGTGGGTGGCGAGGTCGAGGACTTCGACGCCGCGAAGGCGGTGTTCGACGCAGTGGGCAAGACGGTCATCCATGTCGGAGCGAACGGCGCGGGACAGACCGTCAAGGCGGCCAACCAGCTCATCGTGGGCGCGAACATCCAGGCGCTTGCCGAGGCCGTCGTATTCCTCGAGGCGTACGGCGTGGACACCGAAGCAGCGCTCGAGGTACTCGGCGGTGGTTTGGCCGGCTCGAAGGTGCTGGAGCAGAAGAAGCCGAACATGCTCGGCCGCTCGTTCGACCCCGGCTTTCGCATCGACCTGCATCACAAGGACATGGGCATCGTCACCTCCGCCGCACGTGCGGCCGGCGTGGTGCTTCCGCTCGGCACGATCGTGGCGCAGCTGATGGCCTCGGCGCGCGCCTGCGGCGACGGCGGCCTAGACCACTCGGCGTTGCTGCGTGGGGTCGAGCGGCTGGCCGGCAGGTCCGACGCGTCCAACTAGACGAACGGAGCACGACTGACATGGCACGAATGACGGCGGCCCAGGCCGCGGTGGAAATCTTGAAGAAGGAAGGCGTCACGCACGTCTTCGGCCTGCCGGGAGCGGCGATCAACCCGTTCTATAAGGCGATGCAGACCAACGGCGGTCTGCACCACACACTGGCCCGGCACGTCGAGGGTGCCTCGCACATGGCCGAGGGCTACACCCGTGCCGCGGCCGGCAACATCGGTGTCTGCATCGGGACGAGTGGGCCCGCGGGCACTGACATGATCACCGGCTTGTACTCGGCGGGCGCCGACTCGATTCCGATCCTGTGCATCACCGGGCAAGCTCCGGTGGCGAAGTTGCATAAGGAGGACTTCCAAGCGGTCGACATCGCCTCGATCGCCAAGCCGCTGACAAAGCTGGCGGTCACCGTGCTCGAGCCGGCGCAGGTGCCCGGCACGTTGCAGCAGGCGTTTCATCTGATGCGATCGGGCCGGCCCGGCCCGGTGCTGATCGATCTGCCGATCGACGTGCAACAGGCCGAGATCGAGTTCGACGTGGACACCTACGCACCGCTGCCGGCCTACAAGCCGCGCGCGACTCGCGCGCAGATCGACAAGGCGCTCGACATGCTGCACGCGGCCGAGCGACCGCTGATCGTCGCGGGCGGCGGGGTCATCAACGCGGACGCCGCGGAATTGCTCGTCGAGTTCGCCGAGCTGACCGGCGTCCCGGTCGTGCCGACGCTAATGGGTTGGGGCACTATTGCGGACGATCACGAGCTCAACGCTGGCATGGTCGGCCTGCAGACCTCACGTCGGTACGGCAACGCGTCCATGCTCGCCGCTGACTTCGTGCTCGGCATCGGCAACCGTTGGGCCAACCGGCACACCGGCGGCCTCGACACCTACACCGCGGGACGCACTTTCGTGCACGTCGACATCGAACCGACCCAGATCGGTCGCGTGTTCGCACCTGACTACGGCATAGCCTCGGACGCGAAGGCTGCGCTGGAGCTATTCGTCGAGGTGGCGCGCGAGCGCGACGCCCCCGACCGCAGCGTGTGGGCCGCGCAGTGCCAGGAGCGCAAGCGCACCCTGCTTCGCAAGACCAACTACGACAACGTCCCGATCAAACCGCAGCGCGTGTACGAGGAGATGAACCGTGCGTTCGGTAAGGACGTCCGGTACGTCAGCACGATCGGGCTGTCCCAGATCCAGGCCGCCCAGCTGCTGCACGTGTTCAAGCCGCGGCATTGGATCAACGCCGGCCAGGCAGGCCCGTTGGGCTGGACCGTTCCGGCAGCGCTCGGTGTCGCGACGGCAGATCCAGACGCGACGGTCGTCGCGCTCTCCGGTGACTACGACTTCCAGTTCATGCTCGAGGAGCTGGCGGTCGGCGCGCAGTTCCGCATCCCGTACATCCACGTGCTGGTCAACAACGCCTACCTCGGGCTGATCCGGCAATCGCAACGCGGGTTCGACATGGACTACTGCGTGCAGCTGTCCTTCGACAACATCAACACACCCGAGCTCAACGGGTACGGCGTCGATCACGTCAAGGTCGCCGAAGGCCTGGGCTGTAAGGCGATTCGCGTGTTCGAACCCGACGAGATCCTCCCTGCCCTCGAGCAGGCAAAGAAGCTGATCGTCGAGCACCGTGTCCCGGTGGTAGTGGAGGTGATCCTGGAACGCGTCACCAACGTGTCGATGGGGCTCGAGATCGACAACATCACCGAGTTCGAGGAGCTGGCCGCCTACGGTGCGGACGCGCCCACGTCGCTGTATGCCAATCTCGACTGAGAATCACAGCACGATGGGACGCGTGCTCCTGGCCCCGGACAAGTTCAAGGGGACGCTGACTGCCGTCGAGGTTGCCGGTTATCTGGCCGACGGCATCCGGACCGCTCGTCCGGACGTCGACATCGTGACGGTGCCGATGGCCGACGGCGGGGACGGGCTGCTTGACGCTTTCGAAGTCGCAGGTTTCGAACGCGTGTACCTTGACGTCGCTGGCCCCTCGGGCGTCGTCGGTCCCACGTCCTACGTGCGGCGAGGTCCCGAGGCCGTGGTCGAACTGGCTGCCGTGGCCGGCTTGGCGATGCTCGGCGACTCGCTCGCCCCGCTCACGGCGACCAGCCGCGGTGTCGGTGCGGCGCTTGCCGCAGTGTTGGATGCCGGGTGCACCCACATCGTGCTGGGCATCGGTGGCAGCGCATCGACCGACGGTGGGATCGGGATGGTCCAGGCGCTGGGTGCGCGCGTCCTCGATGAGAGTGGCGACGAGGTCGGCGACGGCGGCCTCGGCGCGCATTCAGCCGTCACGCTCGACGTCAGCGGGCTGCATGCGCTGCTCGCGCACGCGAGCCTGGAGGTGGCGTGCGATGTCGACAACCCGCTGGTCGGCGAGCACGGCGCCGCCGCCGTCTATGCACCGCAGAAGGGCGCGACGCCAGAGGAGGTCGCGCTGCTCGACGGCGCGCTCGACCGCTGGGCCGACGTGGTTGCGGCGAGCACGGGGGCCGATCTCCGCGACTCGCCCGGCGCCGGCGCGGCGGGTGGCGTCGGCTTCGCGGCGATGGCAGTCTTGGGCGCAACATTGCGCCCGGGCGTCGAGCTGGTGCTGGACCTGCTGAACTACGCGGACGAGCTAGTGCGCGCCGATCTCGTCGTTACGGGAGAAGGATCGCTGGACGAGCAGTCTCTTATAGTCAAGGCACCTGCCGGCGTGTCG
>JALZAI010000380.1 GCA_030948475.1 Actinomycetota bacterium | reverse complement strand
CGCCGCATTGCCCCTCCTGGATCTCATGGACATCGACATGGATGCCGCAGCGAACGATGACACCAGCACCGCCTGGGACGAGCTCACCGTGCTGACCCGAGTCGAGGTGTTCCAGGCCGCGGGCATGCTGATCGCGCAACTGGGCCTGTCTCCGTCGGAGGCGTTGGTGCGTCTGCGCGGTTTCGCGTTCGCCCATGACATGACGGCCAGTGCCGTCGCCTTCGAGATAATCGAACGGCGACTCCGGCTCACCGATGACGTAACCAGAAACGCACCCGAGCAGAATTGTGAGGCGCGATGACTCAGAAACTGGATCGGGAGAGGGAAATCATCCAGTCGTTCATCAGCTTGTCTGATCGGCTCATCGACGACTTCGACATCCTCGACCTGACCATCCAACTTACCGAGGACTGCGCACGGCTGCTCGACGTGGCCGCGGCGGGACTGCTGCTCGCCGATCCGGGGGGAACCCTGCACCTGCTGGCCGCCACCTCAGAGCAGGCACGCAGCCTTGAGGTGTTCCAGCTGCAGCGCGAGGAGGGACCCTGCCTGGACTGCTACCAGACCGGGAAAGCAGTGAGCGTCGCAGACCTCGCCGAGGAGACCGAACGCTGGCCGCGGTTCGCCGCCAGCGCGGCCCAGGAGGGTTTCGTCTCGGTGCACGCGATCCCGATGCGCCTGCACGACGACGTGCTCGGCGCGCTCGGACTGTTCGGGTCGACGACCGGCAGCCTGAACGACGACGATAGGAACCTGGCGCAGGCGCTCGCCCATGTCGCCTCGGTCGCGATCCTGGAGCAGAACCACACCGTCACCCGGTCAACTGTGCTGCCCGGTCTGCAAGCGGCGATCGCCAGCCGCGGGACGCTCGAGATGGCCAAGGGGGTGTTGGCCGAGATGCACGCGATCGAGATGGTCGAGGCTTCCGCCCGGTTGCGTTCCTACGCACGTCAGCACGACCTGCGCCTGACCGAGCTGGCTCGAGCCGTCGTGTCGGGTGAGCCGCAACCTCGCCAGGCGCTGCTCGACGAACTCGGCGAGCTCGTACCGGCCCGGCTGCCGGTACGTCGCTAGGGCTGAGTTTGTCGCGCCCGGGCGCGCCGAACTGCCTCCTCGACGATGCGCTCGGCGACGGCGGAGAGCTTGACGTTCTCGCTCTGGCTGATCGTGCGCAGCCGGTCGAAGCCTTCGGCGGCGGTGCCGCCCGAGCGGCTGCGGATGATGCCGATGGCCTGGTCGATGGTTGCGCGGCTACCGAGGGCGGCCTGGAGTTGCGCCGCCTGGGCCTGGGCGCGGGCTAGGACCTGGCCGTTGTGGACCGCGACCGCGGCGGGTGCGGCGAACAGGGCTCCGAGGTGGGCGGCGTGTTCGTCGAAGGCGTCCTTGCTCCGGGAGTAGATGTTGAGTGCACCCACCACTGCGTCGTCGGGCAGCAGCATCGGCAGGGAGAGGACGCTGTGCACGCCGAGACGCCCTACCCTCGGCCCGAACCGGGGCCAGCGGGTGTCGCCGCCGAGCGATCCCGAGCGGACCGTCTGACGCTCGAATGCGGCGGTGATGCACGGACCCTCGTCGAGCAATGAATACTGGACGCTGTCGATCTGGGCGACGAACGGATGGCTGGCGCCCAACGCCAGCACCTGGTTGTCCGCCCGGTCCGGCCTAAGTAGCACCACGCCAGCACCGTCGGCGCGCGGGATCGCGTGCGCTGCCGACTGGGCGACCCGTCCCAGTAGATCCTCCAGTGGCAGGCCTTCGATGACCAGGCCGGCCAGTTCGTCCAGACCGCTCTGCAGATCGTCCTCGCGCGATTCGCGCTGACCGGTGGTCAGCAGCGCCTGGTCCTGCGTGAACCCAGAACTGTCACTCATCGTGGTACGTCCTGCTCGGGGAGGATGTCGGTTTGTCCGCTACCAGTGAAGCATGCCATGCGCAGGACGCATGACCTCCGATCGGCCAGTGGATGCCGGCCCGGGACGGTTATAGTGGAGTAGTTGGGCCCCCAGCCAGTCCGGGCCAGAGCCGCTCCGCTTCGCCGGCGCTCTGCGAACCATTTTCGCCGCCGGACGCGCACCGTAACCTGCTTTCGGAAACCTCATGACTCTCGTTGCTCCGCACGCACCACCCGATGAGGTCCGACTGGACCCGCCACGGACGAGCGACGACGTCCCCGACCCCGCTCCGGCAGCACCGCCCGTCCGCGGCAGCGACTACGCCGCACTGAGCCGACGGGTGCGATCGGCCGGCCTGCTCCGGCGCCGTCCACTCGCCTACGCGGTCCAGGTCAGCGTGACGTTCGCCTTCTTCGCGGGCACCTGCGCGGCTATCGGTTGGGTCGGGAATTCCGGATGGCAGCTAGCACTCGCGGTCGTACTGGGCATCGCGTTCACCCAGGCCGCCTTTCTCGGCCACGACGGCGGCCATCAGCAGGTGTTTACCACCCGCCGGGCCAATGACCTGTTCGGGCAGCTCACCGGCAACGTGCTCGTCGGGTTGAGCTTCGGCTGGTGGGTGGACAAGCACAACCGCCACCACGCCAATCCGAACAGGGAAGAGCACGACCCCGACATCGGCGACGGCGTGCTGGCGTTCACCACCGGTCAGGCTGCGGTCCGGTCCGGACGCCTGGGACGTGCGGTGACCCGGCGCCAGGCGTGGCTGTTCTTCCCGCTGCTGACGCTCGAGGGCCTGCACCTGAAGGTGGCCAGCGTGCGGTCACTGCTGCCCGGCGCGGTCCGCAGTTCCCGCGGCGGCCACCGCCGCACCGAGGCGCTGCTGTTGACGTTGCACCTGCTGGTCTATCTCGGGGCGTTGCTGCTCGTCATGTCGCCGCTCAAGGTGCTCGTCTTTGTGGTGATCCACCAAGCCGTCTTCGGCCTCTACATGGGGTGCTCGTTCGCGCCGAACCACAAGGGCATGCCGACCATCGCCGCCGACGAGAACGTGGACTTTCTGCGCCGGCAGGTGCTGACCTCCCGCAACGTCCGCGGCGGGAGGGTGATCGACTGGCTGCTGGGCGGCCTGAACTACCAGATCGAGCATCACCTATTCCCGAACATGCCTCGTCCCTCGCTGCGACGGGCTCAGCACCTGGTGCGCGAGTACTGCGTCGAACACCGGATCAGCTACACCGAAACCTCGCTCATCGGCTCCTACACCGCAGCGCTGAGCCACCTCAACCGCCTCGGCGCGCCGTTGCGCTCGCGCCCGGCCGTAGACATTGATCGCAACGCGAGATAAGTTCTGTGTTGGTTGAGACGCAGCCAGTCCGGAGACCAGCACGCCGCCCCGCCGTCCGGGGCTGCGCTCGGTGAGCAAGAGGCTCTCGTCCGGGCACTATCTAGTGTGCTCCCAGACCCGGAGACACCATGTTCGATCCGATGTCGTTCGACCCCGTGTCCGCCCCCGTCGCGGACCGCTTGCCGGCCACAGCGGAGCCGGCCGACGATGCCCGTGATCTGCGGGTCGTCTCGAGCGCGATGCGACACCTCGTGGCCTCTGCCGAGCCGGCAGTAGTGTTCTCCAGCCTGGCCAAGCACTCCGTCCCGGCCTTCAGCGATGAGTGCACGATCGACATTGTCGAAGACGAGCACCCGGGCTACCGGGTGAGCTATCCGCAGGCCAGCGC
>JALZAI010000375.1 GCA_030948475.1 Actinomycetota bacterium | reverse complement strand
GTGAACGTCCACGGCGCCGCAGGACCACAGCGAGCAAGCTCAGTCGCTGTCGGTGCTGGTGTTGATCACGCCATTGACCCCGTGCGGGAAGAAGCCGCCCTTGCGGACGCTCTCCACGTTCAGGTAGACGACGTTGAGCACCTGACCGGCGGTGCGGCTGAACGCGATTCCGTTCGCATCGGTCGGCGTGATGTTTGCCTGCCCGTTACGCACCGTGCCCTGATCATCGTCGGATGATCCGTCCAGGCTGTCGCGAGCGTTGGAGATCGCGACAGTCGCCGCGCCGAGTCCGCGTTCGAACAGCACGGTACGGATGGTCGCGGCGTGGTAAGCCTCCACCGCGAGGATGCCAGCGGCCGCCTCGAGGTAGGTCTTGTTGCTGATCAGCGGAGCTGCGCCCTTGTACGCGGTGACCCCGACGTCTTCGAAGATGAACGCGGCGAGCAGGAAGCTGTTCTCGTCCGCGAACGGGTCGAAGCTCTGACCCTTCTTGATCAAACCGGCGGCCTGAGCCGCAGCGGTGAAGCTCGCCTTCAGGTCGATCGCCGGCCGGCCCACGTGCGCCGAGCCGAGCGCGTACCGCAGGAACTCGACGTGGTCGCGCTCGTCGTGCGCGATCTCCTTCGCGTACTGCCGAACGGCCGCGGACTTGAACGGAACCGCTCGGCCGCCGATTACTGGACCCCGGCCGAACTTGCCACCGGTAATGCTGTCCGGCAGCCCGTGGCCAGTTACCGCCCGGGAGTAGAACTCCCCCTCCAGGTACTCAAGGTTGAGGGCGAAGTTCAGGATTGCCCCGTCGCTGGGAGCGTCGGAGTCGGCGTTGGCGCTGGCCGTGCCGATCGCACCACCGAGCACCGAGGTCCCCACGACGCCGAGGCCGGCCACGCCCGCCGACTTCAAGAAGCGCCGACGATCGGTCTCACTTTCTGCGCTGCGCGTCATCAGATCGCGCACAAATTCAGTACCAAACACGATTAATCAGTTCCTTTCGGATATGACGAGAAGGTGAACGGAATTACACAGTTAAAGAACGGAATTACACAGTTACCCACAGTTAAACTGCCTGGACATGGTTCCGTCAGCTCCGGGACAGCTTAGGGATTCCCTGGCAGGTAAGACATTCACTGGTGCAGGCGGTCCGCGCGGCCGCCCGCGGCGCGAGACGTCATGCGCGAGCGATACGCCCGGCTGGGCGTCATCTACTCGTGCGCGTAAATATCTGGTGATGCGCAAGCGCTCGTCCCCCGCGAATAAGTTGCGCGAATGCTTTCCAAGTCTTCGAGCGGGGGATGGCGATCGGTTCCGCCGTAAACGCGATCACACAAAACTTCTCGCTGAGCCAATCGATGTGACTCCTGGATAGCATCAACGTCGCACAATTGAAGGCAATAACGACAGCCACCGGGCAAACCGTGCACACGCGGCTCGCCTGAGATTTCACCCCAGACCGGACTCAAGGCTCGAGCACCGGCAGATACCCTTGCCTCGTGCTGGACGTGCGCCGCCTGCAGGTGCTCTGTGAGGTCGCCCGTCGCGGTTCGCTGTCCGGCGCGGCCGAGGCGCTGACCTATACGCCGTCGGCCATCTCCCAGCAGATCGCCGCGCTGGAGCGCGAGGCCGGCGTGACCCTCGTCGAGCGCCGGGCGCGAGGTGTCGTACTCACCGAGGCGGGGCGGGTCCTCGTGGAGCATGCCGAACTCGTGCTCGCCGAGCTCGAGGCTGCGGAGGCGGCGCTCGCCGAGCTGTCCGCCCTGCGCCGAGGGCACCTGCGGTTCGCGTCGTTCGCCACGGCGGGCGCGACCATCGTGCCCCGGGCGGTCGATGCGTTCAGCGCGCTGCACCCACAGGTCGACGTACGTGTCGAGCAGGCCACCTCGGCCGCCGGCATCGTCCGACTGCGACAGGGTCGGTTGGACATCGTGCTCACGGTCGACCAGAACTCCGGACCGGACGTCGAGATCACCGAACTGTTCGACGACCCGTTTCGCGTCGCCCTGCACCGTACCCACCCGCGCGCCGGGGAGCCCACGCTGCACCTGGCGGACCTGGCCGGCGAGAAATGGATCGACGTACCGCGCAACGCGCCCGACGGCGAGGTGCTCGCCAGGGCGTATGAGCAGCTGGGCATCAAGGTGCACGTCGCCTACGAAAGCGACGACTACACGGCGATCCACGAGCTCGTCGGGGCCGGGCTGGGGGTGGCCCTGCTGCCCGACCTGGCGTTCTTCCCGGCCAATGCGGACGTCGTGTTGCGGCCGCTAACGGGGGCCAGCCCGACCCGCCGCATCCAGGCGGCCACTCGGCGCGAGCCGTTGCGCTCGCCCGCCGCCGCCGCGATGCTCGCCATCCTGCGCGACCTGCAGCCGCGTCGTCGGGGGACGCAGGACAGTGCTCAGACCGCGGCGATCGCCGCACCCCCGAGCCGGTAGCCGGGCGCGTAGGACGGGTCCACCAGCGCCGGCCGGTCGGCGCGGAAGGCCGCGATCGGGAATCGGGTCGCCCCGTCGACGGTGAGCTCGGCGAGGATGCGGCCGAGCAGCGCCGCGAACTTGGCGGCGTGCCCGGCCCCGATACAGACCGCGATGCGAGGATGACCCGGCAGCCGGTCGATCACGAAGTCGCGGTCCGGCGGCATGTCGTAAAGGCAGCAGCGGGTATACAGCTCGGGACCGCCGTACCCGGGCAGGATGCCCTCCACGAAGTCGGCCACCTTACGGACCCGCTCGCGGTCCGGCTCCCAACTGCGCTCGTCAAGGGTCACGGCGGGGCCGCAGAGCTCGTGCGCCGCCTTGGTGGCCACCTCACCATGAACGGGGAAGCCGTAGAACTCCTCGTCGCCGTGCCAGATCCAGATCGGGAAACGGTCCGGCGCGAATTCCCGCAGGTGCGTCGTGGCGAAGTAGGTGACCTGCTCCTGGGTGAGCCGGATCGGCCAGCGGATGCCGAGTTGGGTCGCGAGCAGCTGTCCCGTCCAGGCGCCCGCACAGAGCACGAGCTGCTCGACCTCGAACTGGCCGGCGGTGGTGCTCAATCGCACGCCGGCACCGGTGTCCTCGATCGCGGTGACCTCGGCCTGGGGGAGCACCGTCGCGCCGTTGCCGCGGGCCAGCGCGAGGTGGAGGGCGACCCCCTTGCGGATGTCCAGGATGCCGCCGTCGGGCTGGTAGACGGCCCGGTGCTCGCCGTCGAGGCGGAACTGCGGCCAGCGGCGCATGACTTCGTCGGCGTCGAAGCGCTCGTAGCCGATGTCGTGCTCGCTCATCGCCTGCGCGTAGTTGTCCAGGATGGTGGCGCCCTGGGTACCTGGACGGGCCAGGTTGACCATGCCGGTCTTGTGCACCAGCGCGACGCCGGACTCGCGCTCGGCGACGTCCCAGGCCGCGTACGAGGCGCGGGTGAGCGCGGTGTACCGCGAGGCGTGGTAGCCGAGACGGATGATGCGTGAGTGGTCCTCGGAGGCGCCGCGACCGTGGCCGAGCGCCCACTGCTCCAGGCACAGCACGTCCTCGCCGGCGACCCGGCTCAGCCAGTAGGCGGCGGCGCTGCCGATGCCGCCAGCGCCGATGACCGCATACCTAAACGCCCGAGTCAGGTCCGAGCCTCACTGCGCTCGTTCGGCCGCCGGAGGTCTATGCCCGCAAGCTTCGCTCACAGCTGCTGCGCGAAGGCGAGGTTCTCCTGGCGCAGGCTGGGGTCGGACCCGAGGAAGGCGTGCTTGCTCATGTCGGCGGAGAACCGGCTCGCCGTCGGGTAACGGCCCATCGCCTCGGCCATCGCCCGTACGTGGTGGGGCGCTGCGCCGCAGCACAGCCCGAGGTATCCGACCCCCCGCTCGAGCGCGGCGTGGGTGAAGGCGGCGACGTCGTAGCGCGTGCAGGTGCGGGCGTCCAGCGCGGTGGGGAATGGTCGTCCGTCGGGGAGCCCCACTGCGTCCGGGTCGCTCAGCGACTGGAAGGTGGGCTCGGCCTGGTTCGTGCGGTACGGGACGGGCAGCGCGGCGACCGGGACATCGACCGCCTCGACGATCGCGTCCAGCAGCGGCAGCATCGTCTGCGGGCCGCGGATGCAGTTGAGCCCGACCACGGCCGCACCGGCGTCGGCGAGGCGGCGGCAGGCGTGCTCGGGCGTCCAACCCTCGCGGGTAGTGGGCTCCTGGTGGATCGCGAGGGTGATGACGGCCGGCAGGCCCGCCTCGCGGATGACCTCGAGTGCCGTGAGTGCCTCGCCGGCGAACCCGAAGGTTTCGCCGATCACGAAGTCCGCTCCGGCCTCCACCGCCCAGCCGACCTGCTCCTCGAACATCGGGCGAACCCGTGCCTTGTCGTGGGCCCAGTCACCGAGGTAGACGTTCGTGTTGCACACGTTCCCGGCCAGCAAGGCCCCGGTCTCGCGGGCTACGCCCGCGGCGATCGCCAGCGCCTGGCGGTTCATCGGCTCGAGTTCGTTCTCGCGCCCGATCAGGCGCAGCTTCTCGCGGTGCGCGTAGTAGGTGAACGCCTCGACCACGTCGGAGCCGGCGCGCACGAATTCGCGGTGCAGGGCGGCCACCACCTCGGGATGCTCGAGCACCACCTCCGGCACGTAGGCACCGGCCTGAAGATAGCCGCGGCTCTCCAGCTCGAAAAGGTATCCCTCGGCGCACAACACGGGGCCCTGCCCGAGCCGGTCGACCAGCGAAATAGTCATGCCTTCAGTGTCGCGACGATGTGCCGATCGTGGGGCAACTGAGCCGCGCGACCTCGTGAAGGCTGGGTTAAGCCGGGCTTCACGGTCGAGCTCACGTCACCGCAGATCAACTCACTACGATGAGCAGTACGACGTCGAGGACGGCGACGGCGAGCGTGATCCGGAACGCCATCGGGCTGTCCGGCGTGCGGATTGCGGCGATCGCCACGACTACGGCGGCAACAAGGCCGCCCGTCCACGCCGTAACGGCCAGGGCCGTCGACGACCGGTCCGGGCTGACGCCGAGAACCATCGCCGCGGCGGCCAGTGCCGCGGCCATTACCACGACGCCGACTCGGGGCCCGAGCCGCTGCGGCAGACCGCGGACGCCGGTCCAGGCGTCGGCACGCAGGTCGGGCAGCACGTTGGCGAAGTGTGCGGCGAGCCCCAGCAGCGCGCCGGTGACCGGCGCCCACCACGGCGGCCACGGCTGTCCGGGCAGAGCCAGGTACGGCGCCGCGGGCAGAGCGCCGAATCCGATCAGGTAGGCCGCCCCGGAGAGCACCGTCGCCTTGAGACCGAGGTTGTACGCCCATCCGGCCGCGACGAGCGTGAGCGCCGCAAGGGCCGCCGGTGTTCCGAGCAGCGAAGACAGCACGATCGTGCTCACCAGCGCAGCCCCGGCCGCTGCGCTCAGTACCGCGAGCGGCACCTGTCCGGTGGCGGCCGGTTTGTCGGCGCGGGCGCTGACGGTGTCGCGGCGCGCGTCGATCCGGTCGTTCGACCAGCCGATCGAGAGCTGACCGGTGAGCACCGCTGCTCCCAGCACGGCGATCCGCCCGGCGCTCAACCCGACGTCCGCGCCGAGCAGCACCGCGATCGCGGTGACCGCGACGGTGGGCGCGGGGTGACACGCTCCCGCCAGACCTCGGGCGAGTCCTGCCAGCATCGTCCGCGAACTCGCGTGCGAGCCGGTCATAGGCCGAGGATAGGGCGCAGCCCGTACGGTGAAGCGGGTGAGCACCGTGACCGCGGTACGCGGTGTGTTGCCGCGGCACCGTTACTCGCAGGAGCGGCTGACCGAACTGTTCGCGGATCTTTGCCTGCCCGGCACCGACTCGAGGGCTCTCGCGCGCCGGCTGCATACCAGCGCACGTGTCGCTACCCGGCACCTTGCGCTGCCGATCGAACGCTATGCCGATCTCGCCGGCTTCACCGAGGCGAATGATGCGTTCATCCGGGTCGCGGTGGACCTCGGCAGCGAGGCAGTCCTCGGCGCGCTCGAGGATGCCGGTCTGCGGAGCGAAGATGTCGACCTGGTCATGTCGACGACGGTCACTGGCATCGCGGTCCCGTCCCTCGAGGCGCGTATCGCGGCGCGCATCGGACTGCGCGCCGACGTCAAGCGCGTCCCGCTGATGGGCCTGGGGTGCCTCGCGGGCGCGGCAGGTATCGCGCGCCTGCACGACTTCCTTGCCGGGTCGAAGCGGTCCGTGGGCGTGCTGGTGTCTGTCGAGTTGTGCTCGCTCACCGTGCAGCGCGACGACCCGAGTGCGGCGAACATGGTCGCCTCCGGGCTGTTCGGCGACGGCGCTGCGGCGGTCGTCGCCGTCGGCGTGGATCACCCTCGCGCGGGCGACGGACCGCGAGTCGTTGACACGCTCAGTCACCTCTACGCCGACACCGAGCGGGCCATGGGCTGGGATGTCGGCAGCACAGGCATGAAGATCGTCCTCGGCGCGGAGGTCCCCGACCTCGTCGAGAAGTACCTGGCCGACGACGTGCACCAGTTGCTTTCCGCGCACGGCCTCGGCGTCCCAGACGTTGCGCGCTGGATCTGCCATCCCGGCGGTCCCAGGGTCATCGAGGCGATCCAAACCGTGCTCGGCCTGGGCGAGGACGACCTCGCGATGACCTGGCGCTCCCTGAACACGATCGGAAACCTGTCCTCGGCGTCGGTCCTGCACGTCCTGCGGGACACGCTGGCACAGCGACCCGCCGCTCCCGGCGACTGGGGCGTACTGATGGCGATGGGTCCCGGATTCTGCTCGGAACTGGTTTTGCTCCAGTGGTGAGCCAGATTTGGTTCTCGGTGCTGATCGGGCTCGTCGCGCTCGAGCGGCTGCTTGAGCTCGTCGTCGCCAACCGCAATCTCGCGTGGAGCCGGCAGCAGGGCGGTCGCGAGAGTGGCCGGTCGCACTACCCGTTCATGGTCGTGCTGCACACCGGTCTGCTGGCCGGTTGCCTGCTCGAGGTATGGCTCGGCAATCGTTCGTTCCTCCCGGCGCTCGGCTATCCCATGCTCGTGTTGGT
>JALZAI010000366.1 GCA_030948475.1 Actinomycetota bacterium | reverse complement strand
CCCTAGGACCATTCTGTCCAGCCGAGCTTTAGGGCATTTACACATCGGTGCGAATGGTGTTAAATGCTGCTATGCGCCTGTTGGCTGGTCGCCGCGCTGTGAGTAGACGACTCCGCCACCGGATCTTGACCGGGGTTTCGGTGCTGGTCGCCGCGGCCGCTTTGGTCGCGGCCAACGCGCCGGCCGCGCGCTCCGGGGCTGTCCTTCGCTCGTCCGTGGCGGTGATCGTCCAGGCTCGGCCAGGCGCCGTTGCGCCTGTTGCGGCCGGCGTGCGTGCGGCGGGCGGTCGCTTGACACGATCTCTGTCCCTAATCGACGGTTTCGCCGCTCAAGTGCCGACGTCGGCGCTCGATGCTCTTCGCTCTGCCCCTGGGGTGCGGGCGGTGACCCTCGACAGTCGGGTTGACGTGGCAGCGGGCAGCGCGGCCGCGGGGCAGAGCGCGTCGCCGGACGGCGCATTGACGTCGGCTTACGTAGCGGCGCTGCGCGCAGATCGGGTGTGGCGGGCGCGCGATAAGGGGCAAGGTGTCACGGTCGCGGTGGTCGACACCGGAGTCTCCACCGCGACCGATCTCGGTGGCCGGGTCGTGTCGGTCGCCGATGATGTCAGCGGACGTAGCAGCCCCTGCGAGAACCTGTCCGGCGAACGCGATTGCTCGGATACCTACGGACACGGCACGTTCGTCGCCGGAATCGTCGCCGGCGATGGAGCTGCCAGTGGGGGGAAGTGGAGTGGCGTCGCACCCCAAGCAAAGGTGCTCTCGGTCAAGGTCGCGGGGCGCGACGGGGCCACGGATGTAAGCAACGTCCTGGCTGCTATCCAGTGGGTCGTCAGCTTCCGCGACCGTTACAACATTCGTGTCCTCAACCTCTCACTTGCCACCGACTCCACCCAGACGTATCGCAGCGATCCGTTCAACTATGCCGTCGAACGAGCCTGGGACGCAGGCATCACTGTGGTGGTGTCCGCGAGCAATCGCGGACCGGGGCCGGCGACGATCTCCAAGCCCGGCGATGACCCGCTCGTTATCACCGTCGGCGCTATCGACGACGGCGGCACCGCCGGTATCGGCGACGACGCCCTGCCCGAGTTCACCTCGCGCGGACCGACACCAGCCGACGGTCTCGCGAAACCTGACGTCGTCGCTCCGGGGGCGCACATGGTTTCCCTGCGCTCGGTGGGGAGCACGATCGATAGGGCGTATCCGAGCTACATCGACGGCGCATATCACCGGGGCAGCGGCACCTCCTTCTCGGCCGCAGCGACCTCAGGGGTTGTGGCTTTGATGCTGTCGCGGCAACCCGGATTAACGCCGAACGAGGTGAAATATGCGCTCGTCGCGACCGCACGACCTCTCCCAGGGATCACCGATCGGATGGCGGTGGGCGCCGGCGAGGTCGATGCCGCCGCGGCGGCGCTGACGCCTCCGGCGGGCGAAGCGAATGTTGGGGTGATGCGATCAAATGGCACCGGGCTGCTGGACGCCAGCCGCGGACATGTCGGCGTACAGACTGCTGGCGCAGGTGCGACAGTCGTCAACGGTGAACTCACTGCGCAGTTGATCTTGTGGAATCCATTGGGCTACGCCGTCGGGTGGAACCGCCCGAACTGGTACATCTCCACCTGGTACATCACCCCGTTGCGTGCGGTGACCTGGAGCAGCGAGGACTGGCCGGGCCACAACTGGGGCGGGCACAACTGGGGTGGCGGCGCCTGGGAGGGGGCGTCATGGGACGGCAATCACGTCTCACGCAGTTACGGCTCGCCGATCGAAGGATCGATTTGGTTCGGCGCGTGGGGGTAGCGATCGGACGCGCGGTCGCCCGGCCCGGGGTCTGGCGACGTAATCGTCGGTGGGTGGTGAAGAGGACATTGCCCGCTAACGCCGTCGTGTTGATCGTCGCGTTGGCGGGTGTCGGTTCGACTGCTGGCCTCGTTGCCGGTGGGGTCGGCTATCCCCCCAGGATGCCGGCACCGACTACGCAGGTGTTGCTGGCAGTCGCCCTGGTGCTGGCCGGCCGGCTCACGGTGGCATTCCGCCACCGCGGCGAGGTCGATGCGTTTGACGTTTTCGAGGCGGCACTCACACCTGCGGTGGCTCTCGTGCCCGGGCTCCGGCTGGTTCTCCTGGTCGCAGCAGCGAAGATCGTCGCTCAGCTGTGGCTGCGGATGCCGTGGTCCAAGCTCGCCTTCAACGTCGCCCAGTGGATGGCGTGCACCGGCCTGGCCTCGTTGACTTTCGCGGCGCTATCGAAGGCGGATGGGGGTGTTTCGCAGCGAGTTCCGGCGCTGGTCACAGCCATGGTCGTCGTCGCGATCACGAACTTGGTTGCCGTAGCGGTGCTTTTCGTGCTGCTGTCGGGCGGGTCGGCGCTCCGACAAGTGTTTCAGGCGCGCCAGCTAGCCCGCAGCCTCGCGATCACCACCGTCACCGTGATGACGGGCGTCGCGATCGCACTCACCGCCGAGCAGAACCGCGGTGCGCTGCTTGCCCTGTTCGGGTTGCTGCTTCTGCTGCACTGGACGGGACGGGGCTACGCGCTGCTGGGGGCCGATTTCGATCAGATGCGTTGGCTGCAGAAGGCCACGCATACTCTGTCGGCGTCCATTGATCCTCGTGACAGTGCGCCAGCGTTCCTCGCCGATGTTTGTCGATGCTGTAACGGGCAGGGTGCCGAGCTCGTTTTGCAGGGCAACGGCGCGGTGGAGATTTACCGAGCCGGTGCTGTGGCGGGGAATCCGCCTGGTGCCGAGTTGCTTGTCGAGAAGTTACCGCTGCACGTGGTCGCGATCCCGCGAACTTCTGGGTGGAAGGGGCTGGCGTCCTGGCTGGCTCGCCGATCCCACCCACCGATGGAACCGGCAGCAGCTGCTGTGCGCGCCGCGGGGTGGCGGGACTGTCTCGCGGTCCCCGTCGTCTGCGGTGACGTGCGGGTGGGAGTGCTCGCTGTTTATGATCGAACGGGGCTGGTTGAGCTCGACGCCGCCGACTTGACGGTGCTACAGGCGCTAGCGCATGAGCTATCGGCCGCCCTACAGCGCGCCGAGCTCATTGATCAGCTCCTCGGCGCCCAACACAGTGCCGCCCGCATCATTGCCGGCAGCAACGACGGCATCGTCGCCATAGCCGAGGACGGATCGGTCGTCGCCTGGAATCCGGCGCTCGCTGAAATGACGGGCCGCTCGGCTGAGCAGATGCTCGGGAGCCCGGTCGCAGTTCTCGAAGCCTGCGACGCATCCGGTCGCTCGGTCCGCCTTGACGACTGGGGACACGACAACCAGTTGCCAGCCGAGCTGCTCATCCGCACCGAAGACGGAAGATCGCGTTGGGTCTCCTGTTCCTACGCGCAGGACACCGGCCAATGGCAAAGCGGTCGGATGCTCGTCGTGACGGTCCGCGACGTGACCGAATTGCGGCGTCAGCGCGCGCTCCTTGCCGGCCAGGCTCAGATACTGGAGCTGATCGCCTCCGACGAGCCGCCCAACGCCTCCCTTCGCGCGGTAGCCCGGCTGGTCGCGGCCCAGGTCGACGACGCTGCGGTCGGTGTCCTGTCGGTCGAGCAGGACGAATCAGGACGAGTCGTGCTGGCGCTCGCTGAAACGTCGCCCGAGGCTGCGTCCGCCGCCTTCCCCCCCGACTTGGCAGCCGTCTCGCTGCAGCGGTGGGGACAGTTCGCGCGGGCCGGTCGACCGCTCGTGGTCAACGCCCCTTACGCCGGCGAAGGCCATGTCTATTGGGCGATGCCGGTCACCGAGGACGAACATGCGCGGCCGTGCGCGGTGCTCGTCGTGTGTCCGAAACCGGCTGCGCCGTTGGATGATCACGCGCTCGAAGTGCTTCGCATGGCAGCCCGATTAACCAATGTCTGCTTCTCTCGCGAGGCAGCCCGGGCCCGGCTCGCCCACCAGGCCACCCACGACCCACTCACCGGCCTACCGAACCGCGTCCTTTTCCTCGACCGCTGCGAGCATGCGCTGCACGCGGCGCAGCGAGGGAGTCGGCCCGTCATCGTGCTCTATGTGGATCTCGACCAGTTCAAAGTCGTCAACGACAGCCTCGGCCATGCCGTCGGCGATCGACTACTCGTCGCGGTAGCTGAACGGCTACACGATGCGGTCAGGCCCTCCGACACCATCGCGCGGTTCGGCGGCGACGAGTTCACCATTCTCTGCGAGGAGGTGGCCCCCGAAGACGCGCGCATACTCGCCGACCGGGTGCTCGCACTCTTCGATAGCCCGTTCAGCATCGAGGACCACGAACTTTTCGAAACCGCGAGCGTCGGCATCGCTGTCGGGACACGCCCGGCACGGCCTGCCGACTTGCTGCAACAGGCCGATGCTGCGATGTACCGGGCGAAGGACGGGGGCGGTAACCGGTACGCGTTCTTTGATTCCCGCATTGGTCGACGTGCGGACGCGCGTCTGGCGAGCTACACCGGGCTGCGCCGCGCGGTCGATGAGTTCCAGTTCCAGGTGCACTACCAGCCAATGGTGGCGATACAAGACGGGTCGCTTGCCGGCATGGAGGCATTAGTGCGCTGGAAGCACCCTGAAGGCGGACTGTTGCCCCCGCACGCGTTCATCGACCTCGCCGAGGAGACCGGCCTGATCGTGCCACTGGGCGCCTTCGTCTTGCGCACCGCGGTACTCGAGTTGCCGCGGCTGTCGCTGAAGGGTGTTCACCCGCCCCGGATCAGCGTCAACGTCTCCGCCCGCCAGCTCACGTCACCAGAGCTCTTGCCGACCGTGCGCCGCTCGCTGGAAGACGCCGGACTAGCACCGCAGCGGCTGTCGTTGGAGATCACCGAAAGCGTGCTGCTGACGAAGTCACCCGCCGTTCAAAGCGTGCTCAATGAGCTCAAGGACATCGGCGTGACCCTGTCTCTTGATGACTTCGGGACGGGTCACTCGTCACTCGACTATCTGCGCCGGGTCCCGGTCGACGAGCTGAAGATAGATCGGCGATTCATCTCCGACCTGATGACCAGTCACCAAAGCCGGGCGATCGTCTCCGCCGTCATCCACTTGGCGCACGACCTCGGCCTTCGGGTAGTCGCCGAAGGAATCGAGAAGGCCGAGCAGGCGGCCTGCCTCGGCGACCTGGGCTGCGACCTCGCACAGGGCTACTTCTATTCCCCTCCGTTACCACCGGAGCACGTGCTTCGCCAGGAGCAGCGAGCGCCTAAGGCGTCTTAGCGGCTGGGTCGCCCCCACCTCGCGCCCGGAGGGGCCCCTTTGCCGACGTTGCACCACGACGGCGCCGCAGGAAAGGACTACGTGGATGACGACGCCGGAGCCAGTACGAGGTGGCTGACGACCACGACTGGATGGCGCAGGTCCGGCAGGGGTCCTGCCGGTAACGAAACGTCGGAACCGCGGCAAACCTGCGTGGCGTGCGGGAAGCGGGCAAGACCTTCGCGCTGCCGACCTACCCGTTCAGCGTGTCCGCCGGGCTAGTCGTGATCGTGGGCGTGGCCGCGAGATCTTCGGCGACCTCCCGAAGATCACCTACGGGCAGCGCGACCAGCGCGGCGAGGACGTCCGGCAGCGCATGCGCGAAGCGGAACACACCCTGCATCACACCAGCGGGCACGAGCACGGCCCGAGCATGAGCCGGCGAACTGCCCGACGCTGCCCGGCACGGGACGACAGGAACTGGTCACGAGTCGACAACAGCCCCGGTCCGAGCGCTCGTCAGCGCTCATCTCGGAACACCTGTGTCTAGTGAAGGCCATCCACAACCGACCAGGGCTGGAGTACGCCATGAACGACCACGACCACGAGTTGCTCACCATCACCGAGGCAGCCGACCTCGTCCGCGCACTGGTCGCCACCCTGCGTACCGGCGGTACCTGGGCACCGGGCCGCGGAGCTTCCGCCTCGGTCGACGAGTCGTATACCGTGCTGCTGACGTGCAGGTGTGATCGACGCGCAAGCTGGCATGTAACGGTGACCGCCGGATCGATGGTCGATGCGGTGAATTAGCGATGGTGGCGGCTCGGGCCGCGTTACGATGACCCCGTGAGTCGCGCCCTGATCGAACCGCCGCCGTTGCCGCCGTTGGACGAGGCTACGGCCCGTGCGAACGCGGACGCGCTGCGACGCATCGGAGCCGGCTACGGAATCAGTGATCTGCGTTTCGCGTCGCCGGGACGGATCATCGGCCACCTTAAAGCCGATCGAGGCATGGGTGACATGGCGCTGTTCCAGCGCGACATCGAAGACCTTCTCGGCGTCCACGCCGATTTCTTCACCGACGGACTTCTCGGCAAGCCCGGCGTCAGCGCAGACCTGCTCGCCGCACGTCCTCTGTGACTCCGCCGTCGCCCGCTCGACCCGATCGGCAAGCGCTGCTCGAACTCGACGCCCTGCTCGGCCACATCACCCGGCTTCGTGACGCCGGAGACCGATCGCGCTACAACGATGACCACGACTATCGCTGGGCT
>JALZAI010000350.1 GCA_030948475.1 Actinomycetota bacterium | reverse complement strand
GCAAGGTTCGATATACAAATACCGTGATCCCGGGCAAACGACGGCTCCCCCGCTCGTCGGCAGCCCGACGGTTCGGTCATAGGTCGGCACGCGATGTACCCCCCGCACATCGAAGCGTCGATCGCAGTTATAGGAGCCCCCGGTGGACCCCCCGCCCGCCGGGGGCTCCGCTGCGTCTCCAGGGTCTTCCCAGACGTCTCGCAGTTACTCCGGGCGTCCTCTGCGCAGCTACTCCAGCTACTCCAGTGGCTCAGGAGCGAGTCCCAGTAGCCCGGCCACCAGCATCTGACCGGTTCAACCCGGGTGTGAGTGGGTGCTCAGGACGATGCGGGAGGCTCACCGCTCGGCGCACCCTCAACGGCCTCGGGCCGCTCGTCGTCGTCGGACGCGGGGGCTGAGCCGTTGGCCTCTGCAGCCTCGTCGGTCTCGTCGATGTCCTTTGCGGTCGCCCGGCGGATAGTGACCATGCCCGACTCGAGATCGATGCGCTTACCGCCCGAGGAATCGCCGATCTGCTCGCGGGTGGACTGCAGGCGGCGCTTCTCCTCATCCATGTGTCTCTTGGCCGGATTGAAGAGGGTATCGAGGCCCCACTGCGTCATGCATGAAGGTTACGTCCTGAAGACGTCTCCTCACAGCGGGCCTACGCCGCTGGCCGCAGCGGGACAGCACTCGTAGCCTGGACGCATGCTGTTTTCACGCAAGAGCGAGTTGGTCGATCCCGAGCGCGCCCTCAAGGGCCGCGACCACTACGACTTCGCGGTGCCCTCGACGCACTTCGTGACCGGTCGGCCGATCACGCCGCCGTTCCCGGACAATATCCGAACCGCGATCTTCGGGCTGGGCTGTTTCTGGGGCGCCGAGGAGGTGTTCTGGCAGACCGAAGGCGTCTGGACGACCGCTGTCGGCTACGCCGGCGGATTTAGCGCCCACCCAAGCTACGAGGAGGTCTGCTCAGGCCAGACCGGGCACACCGAAGCCGTCCTGGTCGGCTATGACCCGGCCCTCGTCGGTTTCGACAGGCTGGTCGCGACCTTCTTCGAGGTGCACGACCCGACCCAGGGATATCGCCAGGGCAACGACGTCGGTACCCAGTACCGCTCGGCGATCTACTACACCGACGACGAACAGCGCAAGATCGCGGAGAAGGCGACGGACGCGTTCGCGCGCACGCTACAGGCGCAGGGCTACGGCGCCGTGACCACGGAGATTGCACCCGCCGGCGAGTTCTACTACGCCGAGGGTTACCACCAGCAGTACCTGGCCAAGAACCCGAACGGCTACCGCTGCCACGCCACCACCGGCGTCCGCTTCCCCGTCGATGCGATGCGCGAGCCCGCCTGAGCCGTACCGTTTGCCGGGGGCGACTTACAGCTCGCCACTCGCGCGATAGGTCGCCACTCGCGGGAGTCCGTACCCAGAACTCCGTACGCTGGGGACGTGCCGGAGCTGCCCGAGGTCGAGGCGCTCGCCTCGTTCCTGCGCGAGCGAGCGACCGGACGCGCCGTGCAACGCGCCGATGTCGCCGCCTTCAGTGCGTTGAAGACCTTCGATCCGCCGCTGAGCGCCCTCAACGGCGCCGTCGTCGCAGGGGCGTCGCGGTACGGGAAGTTCCTCGTGCTCGACTTCGGCGGCCTGCACCTGGTCACCCATCTGGCCCGGGGCGGCTGGTTGCAGTGGCGCGATTCACTGCCGCCCACGCCGCCGCGTCCCGGCGGGAAGAGCCCGCTCGCGTTCCGGCTGCACCTCGCCCCGGAGTTCCCGTCCGGGCCGGTCGCCGGCTTCGACCTCACCGAGATGGGGACCCAGAAGCGCCTCGCCGTCTACCTGGTGCGCGACGTGCGCGAGGTGCCCGGGATCGCCCGCCTCGGACCGGACGCGCTGTCGCTGACTGCGGACCAGCTCACCGAGTTGCTGCGGGCGCAGCACGCGCAGCTCAAGGGCACCCTCACCGATCAGGTCGTGCTCGCCGGCATCGGTAACGCCTATTCCGACGAGATCCTGCACGTGGCCAAGCTGTCGCCGTTCAAGCTCGCCGCCAAGCTGTCCGATGACGAGCTGGCTCGACTGCACACCGCGATCGGCTCCGTGCTCACCGATGCCGTCAAACGCTCCGTCGGGCAGCAGGCAGCCACCCTCAAGGGCGAGAAGCGCAGTGGGCTGCGCGTGCACGCGCGGGCCGGACTGCCCTGCCCGGTGTGCGGGGACACCGTCCGGTCGGTGTCGTTCGCCGACAAGCACTTCGAGTACTGCCCGACCTGCCAGACCGAGGGTCGCGAGCTGGCGGACCGCCGCTTGTCCAAGCTGCTGAAATAGGCTCGAGACTATGCACACCTCGCAGCTGCCCACCGTCACCGTCGACGAGCTGGCCGACAACGCCGTCCTGCTCGACGTACGCGAGGACGGGGAGTGGCAGGCCGGGCACATCCGGGGTGCCGTCCACGTGCCGATGAACGAGGTGCCCAACCGCCTCGCTTATGCCCCGGGATCGATCACGCCGGACACGCGGGTCGTCGTCGTGTGCAAGGTGGGCTCGCGCTCGGCGCACGTCGCCGCCTGGCTGATCCACAACGGCTACGACGCCGCGAACCTCGACGGCGGCATGCTCGCCTGGGCCGCCGCACGGCGCCCCATGATCAGCGAGGGCGACGACGCACCGTACGTCGCCTGACCGGCCCGGCGTCAGCGCGGATTCGACTACGAGGTCCACCATGGGACAAGTGAGACCCGGCTTTCGCCGTCGTGCCGCGCCGAATGCGGTCAAACCCCCGTCGCGTGCCCTCGTCGTCGCGCACCGCGGTGCCTCCTCATCTGCTGCGGAACACACCCTGGATGCCTACGTCTCAGCCGTCGGCTCCGGCGCGGACGGACTCGAGTGCGACGTACGACTCACCCGCGACGGCCATCTGATCTGCGTGCACGACCGCACCGTCAACCGCACATCGGACGGCATGGGCGTCGTCAGTGAATTCGACCTGGACGGACTGCGCCGGCTGAACTTCTCCTCCTGGCGCGGAGAACTACCGGGGACGGCCGACGAGCTGGTCTCCGAGACGCCGTACTTCGCCGGAGTGGCGCCTGATCGGGCCGACGACGGCGACATCCTGACCCTGGCGCGTCTGCTCGAATTCGTCGCAGACGCAGCGCGCTCGGTCCGACTGTTCATCGAGACCAAGCACCCGACTCGCTACGGCGGCCTGGTCGAGAAGGAGCTGGTCGAGTTGCTTGCCCGCTTCGGCTGGGCCGGCCGCTCCGGCCCGCCGGATTCGGTGCGCCAGCCCGCCGATCTCGACAGCCGGGTGCTCGTGATGAGCTTCGCCCCGACCGCGATCCGGCGCGTCCGGCTGCTCGCCCCGGACATCCCGACGGTGCTACTGCTGGAGTGGCCGATGCCGGTGCGCCAGGAGCGCCTGCTGCCCCAGGGAGTCCCGATCGCGGGGCCGGGCCTGCACCTGCTTCGGTCCGACCCCGGCCTGGTCGCCCGCGCGCACGCCCGGGGATATCGCGTGTTCGTGTGGACGGTGAACGAGCTGGCCGACGTCGACTTCGTGGCCTCCCTCGGCGTCGACACGATCATCACCGATCGTCCGTCCGAGGTGATCGCGCGCCTCGACGGAGCTCGCTGAGTGCAAGCCAAGTTACGAACTGGGCCACCTCGGGAACGATTTGTCGGAATGGGCATCGGCTCGTTGATCGAGAGCAGCCGACCCGAATCTCGTCAGGAGGTCAGGGTGATGGGCGCCATGCTCGTGCGGCATCAGCTGACGAGCGCCGCCATCGTCCGACGCGAGATCGCCGCGGACCTCGATGATCGCGGCTTCGACCCGGAGTGCATCGAGGACGTCGCACTCGTCGCGAGCGAGCTCGTCGGCAACGCCGTCAAGCACGTAACTCTGCCCCCCGACGGCAACGTGGACGTGACCTGGAACATCGCTGAGACGCACATCATGCTGGCCGTGTCCGACCCCAGTGACCAGCCACCACGGATCCGGGTCGCCACGCCCGCCGAAACCAGCGGCCGCGGTCTGGCGATCGTCGAGTCGCTGTCCGCCGCGTGGGGGGTCGACCGGCTGCCGACGGGCAAGCGGGTCTGGGCCAAGGTGCCGCTACGCCGCTACGCCGGCTGAGCGCCAACTCAACTCGGCAGGCCGCGCATCACCCGCAGGGCCACCGACAGCGTGGCGAGATCCACCGTCTCCCGATCCAGCGCCGCCCGAACCGTGGTCCGCGTCCGATCCACCCGTTCGGCGTTGGCCTGGGTCCATTCGCTCGTGCGCTCGTCGGCCGACATGCTGTCATCGGTACCGCGCAGCACGGCTGTGGTGATCGCGGACAGTGCGGCGTACACGTCATGGCGCGTGGCCGCGCGGGCCAGCGTCGTCCAACGATCGTCGCGGGGCAGCAAGGTGACGCTGGTCAGCATCTCATCGACATAGAACTCGTCGGACAACGCGAAGTGCAGCTCGGCGATCTCGGCGGCCGAATGCTGGCTGGCCGCCGCGATCTCGACCACGTCCAGCAGCAGAAACGCACTCAGCAGCTCGGCGAGGCGGCCGGCGAGCTCGGCCGGCAGTCCCAGCCCGGTCAGTCGCTGCGACTCGGACCGGATGTCGGCGAGTTCGGCGCCTCGGACCAGTTCGGCGATGCGCGGACGCAGGTCGCGCATCGTCGGGCCGAAGCGCTCGATCTCGGCGGCGACGTCGCTGATCGGGAAGCGCACGTCGACGAACCACCTGGTCGCCCGGTCGATCAGCCGCCGGATCTCCTGGTAGGCCGCATGCTGCGCCGACGTCGGTACCACGTTGTCCAGGGCCTCGATGTCCGCCCACAGCGCCGGCAGTCCGAAGATCTCGCGCACCACGCTGTACGCGCGGACGATCTGCGCGACCTCGGCCCCGGTCTCCTCGATCGCCCGGTGGACGAACGTCGTCCCGCTTCGGTTGATCATGTCGTTGACGACGACAGTGGTGATGATCTCGCGGTGTAGCGGGTGGGCGGCAAGGTCGGCGGCGAAGCGCTCCCTGATCCGCTGCGGGAAGTACTCGGCGAGCGCACGCTGGAACCACGGCTCGTCGGGAAGCGTGCTGGCCTCGAGCTGTCGCATCAGGGTGATCTTGGAGTAGGCCACCAGGACGGCGTTCTCGGGGCACACCAGGCCGAGTCCCTCCGCCTCGCGACGCGCGATCTCCTTGTCCGAAGGGAGGAATTCGATGGAGCGGTCCAGCTCGCCGTGTTTCTCGAGCACCTGCATCAGTCGCTGGTGCACCGAGAGCAGCGCCGGGCTGAGCTTGCGCGCCATGCCGAGCAGCACGTTCTGCTCGTAGTTGTCGCGCAGCACGTGTGCCGCGACGTCGTCGGCGAACGAGGCGAGCAGTTCGTTGCGCTCCGTGCGGTCCATCGACCCGGACGTGACCGCGCGGTCGAGCAGGATCTTCAGGTTCACCTCGTGGTCGGACGTGTCCACACCGGCCGAGTTGTCGATCGCGTCGGTGTTGATCCGTCCGCCCGCCGTGGCGTACTCGACGCGTCCCAGCTGGGTGAGGCCGAGGTTGCCGCCCTCACCGACCACGCGGGCACGCAGCTGAGTCCCGTCGGCACGGACCAGGTCGTTGGCCTTGTCGCCGGCCGCGAAGTGGGTCTCGGTCGAGGCCTTGACGTAGGTGCCGATGCCCCCGTTCCAGAGCAGGTCCGCCGGCGCGATGAGGATGGCGTGGATCAGCTCGGCCGGCGTCAATCGGGAGGTGCCCCCGGGAAGATCCAGCGCCCGCGCTACCTGCGCCATGACCGGTATCGACTTGAGCGTGCGTGCGTAAACTCCGCCGCCTTCGGAGATGAGCTCGCGGTCGTAGTCGGCCCAGGACGAGCGGGGCAGCCCGAAGAGCCGATGACGCTCGGCGAATGACGTGGCCGCTACCGGGTCGGGGTCGAGGAAGATGTGCCGGTGGTCGAACGCCGCGATCAGGCGGATCTGCTCGGAGAGCAGCATGCCGTTGCCGAAGACGTCCCCGGACATGTCGCCGATCCCGACGACGGTGAACTCCTCGGTCTGGGTGTCTATACCCAGTTCGCGGAAGTGGTACTTCACCGACTCCCAGGCCCCCCGCGCGGTGATCCCCATTGCCTTGTGGTCGTAGCCGACCGACCCGCCGGACGCGAACGCGTCGCCGAGCCAGAAGCCGTAGTCGTCGGCGATGCCGTTCGCGATGTCGCTGAAAGTCGCGGTGCCCTTGTCCGCGGCGACCACGAGGTACGGGTCGTCGCCGTCGTAGCGGCGCACCTGGACCGGCGCGACGACTGTCTGCCCGCCGTCCGCGTCCGTGACGTAGTTGTCGGTGAGATCCAGCAGGCACGAGATGAAGGTCCGATAGCTTGCCACGCCCTCGGCCAGCCACTCCTCTCGGTCCGCACCCGGGTCCGGTAACTGCTTGGCGACGAAGCCCCCCTTGGCACCGGTCGGGACGATGACCGCGTTCTTGACCATCTGCGCCTTGACCAGGCCGAGAATCTCGGTACGGAAGTCCTCGCGGCGGTCCGACCAGCGCAGCCCGCCCCGCGCCACCGGACCGAAGCGCATATGCACGCCTTCGACCCGCGGCGAGTGCACCCAGATCTCGAAGCGGGGACGCGGCTCAGGCAGGTCCGCGATCTTGCGAGGATCGAGCTTCACGGCAACCGCGGCGCGGCGTACACCGGCGTCGTCGGTCCGGTAGGCGTTCGTGCGCAGCGTGGCGAGGATGAGCCCGAGCAGCGAGCGCAGGATGGAGTCCTGATCCAGGCTGGACACCTGGGCGAGCTGCGCCTCGATCGCCTCGCACTGCGCCGTGGGATCTGCGCCGTCGCGGGATGGGTCGAAGCGCGACTCGAAGAGCTCGACGAGGGCGCACGCGATGCCACTGTGGTCGACGAGCGCCTGCTCGATGTAGCCCTGGCTGAACGGCGTCCCGGCCTGGCGCAGGTACTTCGCGTAGCAGCGCAGGATGTTGGCCTGCCACCAGGTCAGCTCGGCCTGCGCGACGAGGGCGTTGAAGCCGTCCTGCTCGATCTGAGCACGCCAGAGCAGGCCAATCGTCTCGACGACGTTAGTGGCGCGCTGCTCATCGAAGTCGACGCCGGCAGGCAGCCGCAGCCCGAAGTCGTAGATCCAGACGTGCTCTCGATTGGGCAGATTGAGCTCGTACGGACGCTCGTCGAGCACTTCGATGTTCATCTCGGTGAAGATCGGCAACGCGCGAGCGAGCGAGACCGGCCGGCCGGTGCGAAAGACCTTGAGCCGGCGGTCGGCGATGTCGTCGGCTGAGCAGGTGTCCAGCACGAAGGCGAGCCCATCAGCGGCAGGCAGGTCGCCTAGAATGGCGAGGTCGCGGGCGCCGATGTCGGCGCCGAAGTCCTCCTTGTACGCCTCGGGCAGCGCGTCGCCGTAGGTGCGCAACAGCCGCTCACCGCGCTGCTGACCGTGACGCTCGACCAGCAGCTCGGCGAGATCGTCGGTCCAGCCGCGAGTCGCCTTGGCGACCAGGGCCTCGACGATGCGACGGTCGGGGGACGTCGGCTGGGTACCGGGCCGCACTGCGAGGAGGAACTGCATCCGCGCCAGATTCAGTTCGACGATGCGGTCGTCGCGGCCGATGACCTCGCCGGGCCAGTACTGCCGGATCACCGCGCTGACCCGCCGCCTGGTGTCCGGACCAAGCCGCTCGGCGGGAAGGTAGACCAGGACGCTGATGAAGTCGCGGTTGAGGTGGATGCGGGCGAATACACCGACCGTGCCCCGCTCGACGCGGTCGACGACCAGTTGCGCGAGCCGCATGAGATCGGCCGTCGGAGCCTCGAGCAG
This sequence comes from Actinomycetota bacterium, assembly GCA_030948475.1. GTDB lineage: Bacteria > Actinomycetota > Actinomycetes > Mycobacteriales > Jatrophihabitantaceae > JALZAI01. The sequence goes on along the minus strand of JALZAI010000350.1, from coordinate 8,371 downwards.
CTCGTCGCGTGGCAGCGTGCGCAGCGCGGCCATGGTCTGCCGACCGGTGTGGCTGTCGGCGCGCACGCCGGATCGCAGCATGATCTCGGCGATGCGCTTGCGCACGACCGGGACCCGGGCGACGGTGCCGTCCTCGGCGTTGGTGATCAGGCCGAGGAAGACGTGCATCATCTGCTTCTCGCCCGCCCGGGCCGGCAGGGTGACGGTGACACAGTCGTAGCGCGCCGAGCGGCGCACGGTCGACACGAGTGGAGACTTGAAGATCACTAGTGGAGCGCCGCTGCGGAACGCGGGCAGCAGTTCGAGCGGGGAAATGCTGGCGGCGCCGCGCAGCACACCCTCGGCGTCCTCGTCCTGGTTGCGCGCCAACGGGTTGGCGAGCTCGTTCGCCGAGTATGCGGCGTGTCCGAGGATCATGTAGTTGCCGTCGGCCAGCCACAGCAGCAGGGCACCGGCCTCTTCGCTCATCTCGCGGTCGAACTCGCCGGGATCGGCCGAGAGCCGGTCGGCGAGCTCGCGGATCCGGGCGTACATGGCCGGCGCGTCCCGGACTGCGTGGTGCACGTCGGCGAGCACCCGGTTCAGGTTGTCGGCGAGCGGGCCCTGCTGCTCCGCGGGCACCGGCTCCAGCTCGACGTGCGTCCAGGACTCGACGACCGCACCGTCGGGCACGCCTGCGTTGTCGTCGATGTCGTGCAGCTGCACAAGATTGCCGCCGGCGTCGCGGGAGACCACGAGCTGCGGGTGCAGGACGCGCTCGGGTCGCCGGCCGTGCCGGGTCAGCTCGGCACGCACCGAGTCGACGACGTACGGGACGTCGGTGGTGACGATGTCGACGGCGGTCGTCTCGGCATCGGTGTCGAGCACGCGCAACAGGGTCTGGTCCGGCCGTCGGACCGTACCGAACGCCAGGACGTCTCTGGCCAGCGCGGCGAGCGAGTCCTCGTCGCGTCCCGGCAGCTGACTGGCCGCGTGCGCGAGAAAGCGGCGCTCGAACACGTCCGCGCCGGTCGTCGACGGGCGTGCTCGACCCGACACTTCTCCGGACACCGTGCTGGACACTCGCGTCACTCCACTGTGACTGTTCTGCGCCGAGGATCGGTTGCCGTCGGCCGGACCATCCTACGTCCAGGTGTGCACCGGCTCGTTGCTGTGCATGTGCTCGATGTAACGACGCAGCATCTCGCGCAGCGCGTCGCGGCGGTCGAGCGGACGCTTGTCCTGGTCGATCTCGTGGAAGGTGCGGGCCTGCCACTCCGCACCGTTGGTGTGCTGGATGCAGCGCGCCTCGATGATGCCGAGCAGCCGATCGCTGACCGTCGACTCGACACCCCAGCTGTCCAGTCCCTGGCGGGCCAGCGGCAGCAACCGACGCAACACGAGTTCGGACGCGGGAACCTCGCCGAGCCCGGGCCAGTACAGGTGGGCGTTGATGCCGTCCCTTGCGCCGGAGTTGAAGTTGTCCTCGGCCGCGGTGAACGACATGCGCGTCCAGATAGGTCGGTCCTCGTTGGACAGGGTCCGCAGCAGGCCGTAATAGAACGCGCCGTTAGCGAGGGTGTCGACGACCGACGGCCCGGCGGGCAGGACCCGGTTCTCGACGCGCAGGTGCGGCCGGCCGCGGAAGATGTCGTACACCGGCCGGTTCCAGCGATAGATCGTGCCGTTGTGCATGCGCAGCTCGGCGAGTCTCGGGGTGTCGCCGCGCTCGAGCACCTCGAGCGGGTCCTCGTCGTCGGTGATCGGCAGCAACGCCGGGAAGTAGCGCACGTTCTCCTCGAACTGGTCGAAGATCGAGGTGATCCAGCGCTCGCCGAACCAGACGCGCGGCCGAACGCCCTGCGCCTTGAGTTCCTCGGGACGGGTGTCGGTCGCCTGTTCGAACAGGGCAATACGAGTTTCGCGCCAGAGTTCCTTGCCGAACAGAAAGGGTGAGTTCGCGGCGAGCGCGAGCTGGACGCCGGCGATGGACTGAGCGGCGTTCCACGCGGCGGGATACTGCTGCGGGCTGACCTGCAGGTGGAACTGCACGCTCGTGCAGGCCGCCTCGGGAGCGATGGTGTCGGCGTAGGTCGAGAGCCGCTCGACCCCCTCGATGCTGATGTGCAGGTCCTCACCTCGCGCCTCGAAGATCTGCTCGTTGATCAGCGCGTAGCGCGGGTTGGCGCTGAGCGCGTCATGGGTGAGGTGCTCGGGCTGCAGCGTCGGCAGCATCCCGATCATCACCATGTGTGCGCCGAGCTTGCTGGAGCGGGCCTCGGCGTCGTTGAGGCTGGTGCGGATCTCGGTTTCGAGGGAATCGACGTTGCGGGCGCCGAGCATCCGAGGAGGCAGGTTGATCTCGATGTTGAACTGCCCCAGCTCGGTCTGGAACTGGTCATTCGCGATCGCGCTCAGGACGTCCGCATTGCGCATCGCGGGGTCCTGCTGGGCGTCCACCAGATTCAGTTCGATCTCGATGCCGGTCATCGGTCGATCGAACTCGAACCTGGCCTCGCTGAGCATCCGGGAGAACACGTCCAGGCACCGCCGCACCTTGGCGCGGTAGCGCTGGCGGTCCTTGCCGCTGAACTCGGTCTGCTCGACGTCCTCGCCCATAGCACTCACCTTGGGCCATGGGGGGTGCGCCCGTCCATCCGGTCACGCCAAGATAGTTGCGTGAGCGAAGCTTGCGAGCAAACCTTTGTGATCGGGCTTTGCCGGCCCGTCCGAACGAAGTGAGGTCGGGCCGTGGCTAACCCATCGGTGCGTCCGCTGCCGACCAGCGCGTCCTACGGCATCACCGTCCGGATCTACGCCGTGCCCTCGTCAGCGGTAGTCGGTGCGCTGGCGACCGCCGTGGGCGCCGCGGGCGGACTGGTGACCGCGATCGACGTCAGCGAGTCCCGCGCGGACCGGATCACGATCGACGTCTCCTGCTCGGCAGTGAACGGCGACCACGCGGGCGAGATCGTCGCCGCGTTGCGGGCCGTCGACGGCATGACGGTGCACCGGGTTTCGGACCGGACGTTCCTGCTGCACCTGGGCGGCAAGATCAAGGTCGAGTCGAAGGTGCCGCTGCGTACGCGCGACGACCTGTCGATGGCTTACACCCCCGGCGTCGGACGGGTGTCGCTGGCGCTGGCCGCCCACCCCGAGGACGTCGCGAAGCTGACCGTCAAGGGCAATGCCATCGCCGTGGTGACCGACGGCTCGGCGGTGCTCGGGCTCGGCAACCTCGGACCGGGCGCGGCCTTGCCCGTGATGGAGGGCAAGGCGGCCCTGTTCAAGCGTTTCGCCGACATCGACGCCTGGCCGATCTGCCTCGACACCCAGGACACCGACGAGATCGTGCGCATCGTTCGCGGGATCTCCCCCGGCTTCGGCGGGATCAACCTCGAGGACATCTCGGCCCCACGTTGCTTCGAGATCGAACGGCGACTGCGTGCCGAACTCGACATCCCGGTGTTCCACGACGACCAGCACGGGACCGCGATCGTCGTACTGGCCGCGCTGCGCAACGCGCTGCGGTGTGTCTCGAAGCCGCTGTCCGCGGTGCGGATCGTCGTCGCCGGCGGCGGCGCGGCCGGGACGGCGATCGTGACCCTGCTGCTCGCCGCCGGCGCCGCACACGTGCTGGTGTGGGACCGCGAGGGCATCCTGTCGCCTTCGGATGCCTCGCTCGCGCCGGCGAAGCGCGAGTTGGCCGAGCAGACCAATCCCGCGAGCGTGACGGGCGACCTGCACGACGCGCTGCGCGGCGCTGACGTGTTCGTCGGGGTAAGCGCACCGGGGGTGCTCGATGCGGTCTGGCTGGCGGACATGGCGCCGTCGCCGATCGTGTTCGCGCTGGCCAATCCGGATCCGGAGGTGGACGTGGACCGGGCCCAGCAGTTCGCCGCAGTCCTCGCAACCGGGCGCAGCGACTATCCGAACCAGATCAACAACGTGCTCGCCTTCCCCGGGGTATTCCGCGGCCTGCTCGACGCCCGGGCACACCTGGTCACGACCTCGATGCTGCTCGGCGCGGCCGACGCATTGGCGCAGTGCGTATCGGACGACCAGCTCAACACGTCCTATATCGTCCCCTCGGTGTTCGACCCGGCAGTACCCACGGCGGTCGCCGCCGCCGTCCGCGCCGCTGCCGAGCAGAACGCAGCAGACCCCGCCCCCGACCCCGCGTGACCAGGCGCCGGGCGCGTCCTCACGGTAAGCCCGGGGCGGCGACCGGCAGCCCGGCACCGCGGGCCGCTTGCAGTAGCCGCTCGTCGTACGCGACCAGGGCCTCCAGAACCTTGGAACCGACGGCTCCCCTCGTCGGGCTCACAAACGGGAACCTGACGCATCGGCCAATTGCACTACCGACTCGTAGTACATGCGCTGCGCGGACGGGGAAGATCAGCAGACCACGCTCAGGCGGCGCGGTTGGGCAGGTTTACTGCGTCTGGCGGCCAGACCACCGGATCGCCGACCAGGAAGCCCTGCATGGCGTCGCAGCCCAGCTCACGCAACGTGTTCAGTTGGTGCTCGGTCTCGACCCCATCGCCGATCACGAACGAACCGCACCGGTGCGCGAGGTCGATCACGCCTTCGAGCAGGCGCGGCGACGGCGCGGGAGCGGACAGCAGCGCGACGAAGGACCGGTCCAGCTTGACGATCTCCGGGCTGAGCGTGCCGAGCCGGCCCAGGCTGGAGTAGCCGACCCCGAAGTCGTCCAGCGCCAGGGACACCCCGAGCTCGCGCAGCCGCTCCAAGGTGGCCACCGCACGCGGGTCCTCGACGGCTTCGTTCTCGGAGATCTCGACGATCAGCCTGGAGCTGGGGACGCCGAATTCGGCGAGCAGGTCGATCAGGCGGGCCGGGAGGTCCGCGTCCGGTAGGTGAGTCAGCCCGAGGTTGACCGACACCTTCATCCGGCTGCGCTCCGGGCCCGGCCACTGCGTGCGCGCCAGCGCATTGCGGATCATCAGCAGGTCGAGGGCAGGCAGCAGCCCGGCTCGAGCCGCGATCGGGATGACTCGTGCCGGCGTCATGGTCTCGCCGCGGTAGGACCACCGGGCCAGGGCCTCGAACGCGTAGGGACGACCGTCCGCAAGCACGATCGGCTGGTACGCCGTGCGCACCTGACCAGCCTCGACGTCCTGTGCCAGCCGCAGGCGCAGGTCCAGGTCGTCGGTGATCTGCTCACGCAGCTCCGGCGTGTACGCCACCGAGGTGCTCTTTCCGGCCCGCTTGGCTGCGTACATGGCGATGTCCGCGCGCTTGAGCAGCTCCTGGATGTCGGTCGAGGCGTCGGCGGGATGCACCGTGGCAGTGCCGACGCTGGCGCGTACCGGTACCAGCCGGTTCTCGATCGGGACGGGCGCCGCGAGCGCGTCCTGCAACCGACCAGCCAGCTCGGCTGCCTCGCCGTCGTCCTCGAGCAGGATCGCGAACTCGTCGCCGCCGAGGCGGGCGATGGTGTCTCCCGTGCGGACGACCGCGCGCAGCCGCTCGGCCACCGCCGCCAGCAATGCGTCGCCCGCATCGTGCCCGAGCGTGTCATTGACCGACTTGAAGTCGTCCAGGTCGCAAAACATGACCGTCACCGTGCGCATGTCGCGACGGTGCAGGTCGAGCGCATGGCTGACTCGGTCGTAGAACAATGCGCGGTTGGCGAGCCCGGTGAGGGCGTCGTGGAATGCGCGAAAACGCAGTTCGTCTTGCTGCTCCATGACGTCGAGGGCTAGGCGACGGTTTTCCAGCACGGTCAGGAACTGTCGGACGAGCAGCGCTCCCAGCGCGATGAGCTCGACAACGACAGCAACGGGTTCGACGGTGCCGCCGACAACGCCGTCGATCACGGCGGCTACGCCGACCGTGAGCAGCAGGTAGGGCAGCGCCAAGTAGACGGGGGAAGCGACGCGGCTGGTCGCTGCCTCCTCCCGTCCGTCGGACAGGACGGCGGACAGTCCGATCACCAGAAAAGCGGCGAACCAGGCGGCGTCGACAGGCGCGCCGGTCTGGTACGTGCCAGCGGCGGTGAGATAGGCAAACCCGCTGTCGGCCACCGCCATTAGGCCGAGGCCGACCCCCAGCAGGATCAGCCCGGATCGCGCCCGTGCCTGCACCAGAACCAGAACGACCACCGCAACCATGATCAAATCGCTGACCGGGTAGGCGAGGCCGACCGCAAGGGCCAGGTTGTTCTGGGCACCCGCGTGGTAAACGGCGCCCAGGCTGGTCGCCCAGCTCAGAGTGAACAGCGACGCCGCGACCATGACGCCGTCCAGCAGGAGGCGTAGCCGCCCCCGCCCGCTGAACGCGGCGCTCGGGCGCACCAGCAGCCCGGGCAGCGCCAGTACCGGGAAGAGCAGGAAGCCGAGGTCAGCAAAGGACGGAAAGGGCGTCTCACGCGAGCTGACCAGCTCGTAGTAGGACCAGATCAGCTCGCCAGCAGCCCACGATCCGGTCGCGCCCGAAAGCAGAATCCAGGACAGCCGCGCCCGCCCGTGGCAGTCACGCGCCCGCCACCAGCACGCGACCGCGCCAAGACTCGCAGCGATTGCCTCGCCGATGTCGTCGAACGCTCGTGTAACGAACGGGCCGCCCGGCCCAAACTGCAAGATCACCGCGAAGGCAACAACCAGCACGGCCACGCTCAGGACGAGCGTGCGGCGGGCGGAGGCGGAAAGACCCATGTCCTGCGAATCGGCGGGACATTCGCGGACCTGAGGCGACTAGCGAGTCAGCTGCGCACGAGTGAACCGGCAGCGGCGAGGAAGCGGTCATTTTCCTCGGGCGTGCTCACCGTTACCCGGGCGCCGTGCCCGGCGAATCCGCGTACGATCACGCCGCGCTCCTCGCACTCAGCGGCCCACGCGGCCGTCGCGTCGCCGAGCGGCACCCATACGAAGTTTGCCTGCGTCGACGGGACGTCGTAGCCCACCTCGCGCAGCGCGTCGCGCACCCGGTCCCGCTCGCCCACAACCTCGACCACCCGGCGCATCAGCTGCGCCTCCGCCTCGGGCTGCAGGCTCGCCAACGCCGCGGCCTGGGCCACCGTCGACACCGCAAACGGCACCTGGGTCTGCCGAAGCGCAGTGGCTAGTGCCGGATCGGACGCGACCGCGTAGCCGACGCGCAACCCGGCCAGCCCGTAGGCCTTCGAGAACGTCCGCAGCACCACCAGGTTCGGGTGCTCGTCCAGCAGGGTGATGCCGTCGGGGACGGACGGTTCGCTCACGTACTCGCGGTAGGCCTCGTCCAGCGCGACGACGACGTCCTCGGGCACCCGGCGCAGGAAGGCGACCAGATCGTCGCGGCCCACGGCCGTCCCGGTCGGGTTGTTCGGATTGCAGACGAAGACCAGCCGCGTCTTGCCGGTGATCTGCTCGGCCATCGCGTCGAGGTCATGGATGTAGTCGCGAAGTGGCACTGGTACCGACGACGCCCCGCTGACCGCGGTGATGATCGGGTACGCCTCGAACGAGCGCCAGGCGTACATCACTTCGTCGTCGGCGTCGGCGACGGCCTGCACGAGCTGCGTGCACAGCGACACCGAGCCGCAGCCGATCGCGATCCGCGCCGGGTCGAGCGCGTGCCGCGCGGCCAGCGCGGCGCCTAGTTCGACCGAGCCGTTGTCCGGGTAGCGGTTGGCCGCCTGCGCGGCGTGCGCGATCTGGTCGATCACGTACGGCAGCGGCGGGTGCGGCGTCTCGTTGCTCGCCAGTTTGATCGCGCCCGCAATGGTGCGTCCCGGCACGTAGGCGGGCAAGGACGACAGCACCGGGCGCAGCCTGACGGTCATGTCCGAACCTCGCTTCGCTCGTTCGGCCGCCAGAGGCCTACTCCCATGGTTCGCTCGCAAGCTTCGCTCACGCCGTCAACGATCCCATGCGATCCGAAAGCTCAGAGGTTTCCGCGCAGTTCCTGCTCGCGCTCGATCGCCTCGAAGAGCGCCTTGAAGTTGCCCTTGCCGAAACCGAGCGAGCCGTGCCGCTCGATGAGCTCGAAGAACACGGTGGGACGGTCGCCGACCGGCTTGGTGAAGATTTGTAGCAGGTAGCCGTCCTCATCACGGTCCACGAGGATGTTGCGCGCCTTGAGCTGCTCGATCGGCACGCGCACGTGCCCGATGCGCTCGCGCAGTTCTGGGTCGTCGTAGTACGAGTCCGGCGTATCGAGAAACTCGACGCCGCGGGCCCGCATCTCGTCGGCGGTGCGCAGGATGTCGTTGGTCGCCAGTGCGATGTGCTGGCAGCCCGGGCCCTCGTAGAACTCGAGGTACTCATCGATCTGTGACTTCTTCTTGCCGAGCGCCGGCTCATTGAGCGGGAATTTGACGCGATGGTTGCCGTTCGCAACCACTTTCGACATCAGCGCGGAGTAGTCGGTGGCGATGTCGTCGCCG
>JALZAI010000339.1 GCA_030948475.1 Actinomycetota bacterium | reverse complement strand
GGATTGCGGGCGCCACGGACTATGTAGTTTCAACGACGATCTCCGGGCTGCGGGCGGGTAGGACCTACTGTTACCGCGTGTATACCGGCGGGGCGTCGTCGGTCAATCTACTGGGCTCCCATGCTGCCCCGCGATTCACGACCCTGCCCCGGGGCAGCTCAATGACCTTCGATGTGTTCGGCGACTGGGGCGACAACAGCATCTCTGGCGGGACAAACCAGAGAAGGTTGGATGCGCTTATCGCGCGCAGTGGCGCGCAGTTCGCAGTGTCCACCGGAGACATCGGGTACACCTACGGCACCCAGAACAATTATGGAAATCTCACCGCCACCGGCTTCCGGGTGAGCGAAGTCTTCGGCCCGTCGTACTGGAAGGCGCCCGGTTCTTCGATACCGCTGTTCTCCACTGCCGGAAACCACGGCCGCAGCGCGACGTTCTTCCAGAACTGGCCCGAGCCGGCAACTGTCGCGGCTTCGGGCGGCAAGTACCGCATGGAGACCTACTCGGGCCAGGACCGGACAACGGCGGTCAAGGCGCCGTCCGCCTGGTACGCCTTCACGGCTGGCAACGCTCGTTTCTACGTGCTCGACGCGGACTGGTCGGACAACAATGTCGGGACGGCGCGCGGCGGCCCGTACCAGGTCGACCGGGACTATCACTGGCAGCGGACGAGCCCGGAATACGAGTGGCTTCGCGCTGATCTAGCAAAGCACCGTACGGCGCTCAAGTTCGCGTTTTTTCACTTCCCGCTCCGGTCCGACTCGGCGACCGAGTACTCCGACACCTATCTTCAGAGCTACCCGAACTATCCGTGGTCGATCGGCACCCTGGAAGGCTTGCTCTACAACAACGGAGTCAAGCTGGCATTCAACGGTCACGCACACATCTACCAACGCAATGTCGCGCGTCCGGGTGCGGTCACCAGTTATGTGACCGGCGGTGGCGGAGCGAAAGCGGTGCCGGTCTATTCGGGCCTCGGCGGCAGGGCGTGCAGTCCGACCGACGCGTATGCCATCGGGTGGGGACACACCAGTTCGGCCGGCAGTGCATGCGGCGCGGCAAAGAAGCCCAGCTCAGAGGCGCGGGTGTACCACTTCCTCAAGGTGACAGTGCGCGGTACCTCGGTGACCGTCACCCCGACGAATGCCGCGGGCTCCACGTTCGACCGGAAGACCTACAACTTCGGCGCGGACACCGCACGGCCCGCGGCGCCGAGCGGCGTATCAGCTACTTCGGCGGGTAGCAGTGTGCGGCTGAACTGGACGCGGAGCCAGAGTTCGGACGTGAGCGCGTTGGACGTCTATCGCAACGCGAGATTCCTCGCGACGGTCGTACCGGGTGCGGTCAGCTACACCGACACCGCGCCGGTTGCCGGAGCCAGGTACTGGGTGCGTGCACACGACCTCGCCGGCAACGAGTCCGTCGGCAGCCGTGCGGTCCGGGTCAGCACGCCGTAGGCCGGGCACCACCGAGCCGGGCGACGGTTTGCTCGGACACCTCCAACCCGGCCGCGATGTGGCGGAAGGCGGAGCGAGGATCGAGCTGCCGGGCGCGGATCAGTTGCCTGTCCAGTCGGTCGAGAACGGCGGATTCCTGCACCGAACCAGCGGGCATACAGTAGAAAGCTACGCGCAGCCCGGATTGGCGGGCGTTCTGTCGGACTGGGCGCCGACACTCGCTGGTACCGAACGAGGTCGTGAGATGGGACGAGACGATGCGCAAGTGGTTACCGCTGTTCACGGTGTGCCTGGGCACCTTCATGTTGCTGATCGACGTGACGATCGTGAACGTCGCGCTGCCCGATATGGCCCGCGAGCTCAAGACGTCGTTCAGCTCCCTGCAGTGGGTAGTCGACGGCTACGCGCTGACTCTTGCGGCCCTCGTGCTCGGGGCCGGCTCGATCGCCGACCGCATCGGCCATCGGCGCGCGTACTCAGGCGGCCTGGCGCTGTTCGCCATCGCCTCGCTCGCCTGCGGGCTGGCACCGAACTCGGAGGCCCTGATCATCGCCCGTGCTGTGCAAGGCGTCGGGGCGGCGGCGATGTTCGCCACCACCTTCGCGCTGCTCAACAGCTCCTATTCCGGACGCGACCGGGGCACGGCCTACGGCATGTGGGGGGCGGTCGCCGGGGCATCGGCGGCGATCGGTCCGATCATCGGCGGGATCCTGACCCAAGGGGTGTCCTGGCGTTGGATCTTCTTCGTCAACCTGCCGGTGAGCATCCTCGCGATCGCGCTGTGCTCGCTGGTGCTGACCGACGTGCATGCCCCCATCCGAGTCCGGGTGGATCTTCCCGGCATGGTCACCTTCACCGCGGCGGCGGCGCTGGCTACCTATGCGCTGATCCGCGCCACCGATCACGGCTGGGCGAGCGCGACCACCTGGGCGACGCTGCTCGGCGCGGCCGTGCTGCTCGCTGTGTTCGTGGCGATCGAGGCCCGTTCGGACCACGCGATGCTCGACTTGACCCTGCTGCGTAATCGCTCGTTCGCCGGGATCCTGATCGGTGGGCTGCTGCTGACGTTCGCAGCCTTCGCGATGTTCACCTACACCTCGATCTGGCTGCAGTCCGTGCTCGGGTTGAGCCCTATCGAAGCCGGCCTGGTCGGCCTGCCCCTCTCTGTCGCGTCCTTCGTCGTGTCCGCGGGGATCGGACGCTTCCTGCACAACTCGGCCCCAGGGCCGATCATCGGGGGCGGGCTGCTGCTCATCGGGGTTGGCGGAATGGTGGGCGCGGTACTGGTGCATGGCGCGGCCTCGTGGCCGCAGCTGCTACCGGGCCTGCTGGTGACCGGGATCGGGGTCGGCTTGGCGACGCCGACCCTCAGTTCTGCGGCCATGTCCGCCGCGCCCGCGCAGCGCGGCGGCATGGCGGCCGGGGCGGCCAACACCGCCCGCCAGCTCGGCTTCGCCTTTGGCATCGCCGCGCTGGGCAGCGTGTTCTCCAGCCGTGCGCAGAGTGTGCTCGCCGACCATTCGGTACCCGACGCGGCCGGTGTGGCCCGCGCACTGGCGGGTGGGCAGTCCGCGGCGCTGCTCCGTCACGTCCCGGGCGGGGCTCGGGCGTCCTTGTCGGACGCGCTGCACGCCGCGTCTGTCGCGGGCGTACAGAGCACGCTGGCGGTGTCCGGCGGTGTTGCACTCATCGCGGGCGTGATCGTGTTGATCACGGTGCGCCCCGCGGCCAAGCCGAACCAAGCAGTTCGACCGAACCATCACGGAACGGCAGAACCGGCGCTCTCCGGCTGAGCCTGGGCCCGCGACGGGTCCTCGCACCCGTGACCGAGGCACGAGGGGAGGTCGGGGCTGGCGTGCTCGTACGCTGGTCCGGTCGCGCACGGATGGCGCGTGCACATCGTCGACCGTGCGGGCCTACACTCGGTTGAAACCGCTCGTGAAGTCATTCACAAAGTCACGGAGCACTCGATGACGATCGCCAGGCACGACGCCGACGTCGTCGTCGTGGGCGCCGGACCGGCTGGGAGCAGCGCTGCTTACTGGCTGGCCAGCGCCGGTCTGGATGTCGCGTTAGTCGAGAAGAGCAGGTTCCCGCGGGAAAAGGTGTGCGGCGACGGGCTCACTCCACGCGGCACTAGGGCGCTGGTCGAGATGGGCATCGACGTGAGCCAAGCGGCCGGCTGGCTGCACAATCGCGGGCTACGAGTCATCGGTGGCGGACAACGGCTGCATCTGGACTGGCCGGAACTGGGCAGCTTCCCCGCATATGGCCTGGTCCGACCCCGTGCAGACCTGGACGCGCTGCTCGCCACCCAGGCGATCAAGTCCGGCGCACGCCTGCAGGAGCAGACGACGGTCACCGAGCCGATCCTCGACCGCGCCGATCGCGTCGTCGGCGTCCACGCCCGAACGGCGGCCCGCGAGCCGGTCGAGTACCGTGCGCCGCTCGTGCTCACCTGCGAGGGCGTGAGCGGCAAGCTCGCGCAGCGCCTGGGGGTGCATCGTGACGACAGGCGTCCCCTCGGAGTTGCGGTGCGTCGGTACTACACGAGCCCGAAGACCCACGACGACTACCTCGAGTCGTGGCTGGAACTGTGGGACGGAGTCCCGAACGAGTCCAATCTGTTGCCTGGCTACGGCTGGATCTTCGGGATGGGCGACGGGACGGTGAACGCCGGCCTCGGCGTGCTCAACTCGAGCTCCGGCTTCGGTAAGACCGACTACCGTGGCATGCTCACCCGCTGGCTCGACAACACTCCAGCGGATTGGGGGCTGCGCGAGCAGAACGCCACCTGCCCCACCCGCGGCGCTGCGCTGCCGATGGGTTTCAACCGCACACCGCATTACCTGCGCGGGATGCTGCTCGTCGGGGACTCGGGGGGGTCGGTCAATCCGTTCAACGGCGAGGGCATCCCCTACGCGATGGAGTCCGGGCGGTTCGCCGCCGAGGCCGCGATCCAGGCCCTGGCCCGTCCGGACGGAGCGTCGCGCGAGCGCGCCCTGCGCGCCTACCCGGAGCGGCTGCGCCGCGAGTGGGGCGGGTACTACCGCCTCGGTGGGCTGTTCGTAAAGCTGATCGGACATCCCGAGGTGATGCGGGCATGTACGCGTCACGGACTGCCGCACCCCGCGCTGATGCGCTTCGTCCTCAAGCTGCTCGCCAACCTCAGTGACCCACACGGTGGCGACGTCTCCGACCGAGTGATCCACCTGCTCACCCGGCTGACCCCGGCGATCGGTTCCACGTTTGCGCCCGCCGCGCCCGATCAATATCGCCGAGCTAGCCAGGACTAGCCTGACAACGCCGAACAGACCTGAGCAAACGCAGACCAGCACAGTCGAGACAGCGAAGCCCTTCAGGAGAGGACAGCACCAGATGCTCGCGCCGTATCTGCCCATTCTGCTGCTCTTCGTGCTGGCGCTCGGCTTCGCGACGTTCTCGGTGGTGATCGCCCCGTTCACCGGGCCGAAGCGATACAACAAGGCAAAGCTGGACTTCTACGAATGCGGCATCGAGCCCACGCCGCAGCCGCTTGGCCCGAACCGCTTCCCGATCAAGTACTTCTTGACCGCGATGCTTTTCATCGTCTTCGACATCGAGATCATCTTCCTGTACCCGTACGCCGTCGCGAACCGGGCACTCGGCCTGTTCGGACTGGTCGAGATCATCCTGTTCATCGTCACGCTGTTCGCTGCTTACGCCTACGTCTGGCGCCGCGGCGGGTTGGATTGGGACTGACGTGGGTCTAGAAGAGAAGCTGCCCGACGGCGTGTTACTGGCCAGTGTCGAGACGTTGGTCAACTGGACGCGCAAGTCCTCGCTGTGGCCGGCCACCTTCGGCTTGGCCTGCTGCGCCATCGAGATGATGACCTTCGGCGCTCCGCGCTACGACTCGGCTCGCTTCGGTATGGAGGTCTTTCGCGCCTCACCTCGGCAGGCCGACCTCATGATCGTGGCCGGGCGGGTCAGCCAGAAGATGGCCCCGGTGCTGCGCCAGATCTACGACCAGATGCCGGAGCCGCGCTGGGTGCTTGCCATGGGGGTGTGCGCAAGCAGCGGCGGGATGTTCAACAACTACGCGATCGTGCAGGGCGTCGACCACGTGGTGCCGGTCGACATGTACCTGCCGGGCTGCCCGCCGCGCCCGGAGATGCTCATCGACGCTGTCCTGAAGCTGCACCACAAGATCATGAATGAGCCGCTCGGGCCCAAGCGCGCGAAGAAGCTGGCCGATGCGAAGGTGGAGCTCGTCCCGTCGTCGGTGAAGTACGCACGATGAGCGCTTGCGCGAAGACGGGTGTGCCAGTGAGCGCTTGCGCGAAGACAACGGCTGCTGCGACGCGAGCGGATACCCCGAGTGCAGTGAACGCCGAGGTCGACTGATGGGCGGCCCGGTGGAGCGTCCGGTGCCGGAGGACAGCGCACCCGAACAGGGCGCGGCCGACGTCGAGCGGGCGACCGTCTCGCAGGGCCCGAACGACTCGCCCTACGGTGTCGAGCGACGCGGCATGTTCGGGGTCGCCGGTTCGGGGGACACCTCGGGCTACGGCGGACTGGTGCGCGAGCCGTGGGTGGCGCCCGATGCACAGCGTCCGTACGGCAGCTATTTCGACGAGTTGGTCGACAATCTCGAGACGGCCTACCCGGCCACGTCCGAGGCGGTGGGCAAGCTGGTCGTCGATCGTGGCGAGCTGACCCTGCATGTACGCCGTGAACACCTGATCGGCCTGGTGACCGCGCTGCGCAACGACCCGTCGCTGCGCTTCGAGTTGTGCTCGAGCGTGTCCGGAGTCGACTACTACAACCCCGATGACGCGACGTCTAACCGGCTGCACTCGGTGTATCACCTGACCTCGATGACCTACCGGCGACGAATCCGGCTCGAGGTTTCGGTCAGCGTCGACGACCCGCATGTCCCCTCCGTCGTGGCGCTCTACCCAGGCGCCGACTGGCAGGAGCGCGAGGCCTACGACATGTTCGGCATCGTCTACGACGGCCATCCGGCCTTGACGCGGGTGCTCATGCCCGACGACTGGGACGGCCACCCGCAGCGCAAGGACTACCCGCTGGGCGGGATCCCGGTGCAGTACAAGGGCGCCACGATCCCGCCGCCCGACGAGCGGAGGGCCTACAAGTGAGCGGGCGTCGTAGCGAGCACCATCGGGTGAGGAGCGGAGCGAACGGTCCGATGAGCGCTCGCGCGAAGAGCTGGAGAGCAGCATGACCGATGCCTACGCCCCGTCCCGCCAGACTACCGAGGGACGGGTCTACAACCTCACCGGCGGCGACTGGGAGCAGGTGCTCGGTTCCGACCCCATCGCCGAGGAGCGGCTGGTCCTGAACATGGGGCCGCAGCATCCGTCCACGCACGGGGTGCTACGCCTCGTCCTGGAACTCGACGGAGAGACCGTCACCGACGCCCGGGTGGTCGTCGGGTACCTGCACACCGGAATCGAGAAGAACACCGAGTATCGCACCTGGACGCAGGGCGTTACCTTCCTGACCCGCGCCGACTACCTGTCGCCGTTCTTCAACGAGACCGCCTACTGCATGGCTGTCGAGCGGCTGCTCGGAGTCGAGGTGCCGTCCCGGGCACAGCTGATCCGCGTCATGATGATGGAGATCAACCGGCTCTCCTCGCACTGGGTGTGGCTGGCGACCGGCGGCCTCGAGCTGGGCGCGCTGACCGCGATGACGAACGGGTTCCGGGCCCGCGAGAAGTGCCTCGACGTCTTCGAGATGATCACCGGCCTGCGCATGAATCACGGCTACGTCCGTCCCGGCGGAGTCGCGCAGGATCTGCCGGACGGCTGCGAGGCGAAGATTCACGAGTGGATCACGCTGATGCGTGAGGAGCTCGGCGGTGTCGACAAGCTGCTGCGCGGCCAGCCGATCTGGGTGAATCGGCTCAAGGACGTCGGCTGGATCGGTGTCGAGGGCTGCCTGGCGCTCGGGGTCACCGGCCCGCTGCTGCGCGCTGCCGGCCTGCCGTGGGATCTCCGCAAGACCGAGCCGTACCTCGGTTACGAGACCTTCGACTTCGAGGTGCCCACCGACGACCGCGGCGACTGCTGGTCGCGCTTCGTGGTGCGCGTCGCAGAAATGTGGGAGTCGCTCAAGATCGTCGAGCAGGTACTGGACCGGCTCGAGCCGGGTCCGACGATCATCGACGACCCGAAGATCGCGTGGCCGGCCCGGATGTCGATGGGTCCGGACGGGCTGGGCACGTCCCTGCAGCACGTGCAGAAGATCATGAATACCTCGATGGAATCGCTGATCCACCACTTCAAGCTGGTGACCGAAGGCTTCCGCGTTCCGCCGGGGCAGGTGTATCAGGCCGTCGAGTCGCCGCGCGGCGAACTCGGTGCGCACGTCGTCAGCGACGGTGGTACCCGGCCGTACCGCGTGCATCTGCGCGAGCCGTCGTTCATCAACCTGCAGGCCACGGCCGCGCTGTCGATCGGCGGCATGATCGCCGACATGATCGCGTCCGTCGCTTCGATCGACCCGGTGATGGGCGGGTGTGACCGGTGACCCACCCCACGAGACCGATCCGAGTGGAGCAATGACCCACCCCACGAAAGCACCCCACGAAATCGCTGCGCGATTCCGCGGGGACCCCGCAAAGACACCGTTGCGCAAAGAACGCTCCTCGCTCTCGCGGGGGCCCCGGTGAGCCCGGAGTACGCGCTGGATCCGTTCAGCAACGACCCCACGCGGTCCACGCTGCCGACCTCTGCCGATGTCGGACGCTCAAATTTCCGGACGTCGGTCATCACGCTCGACCGGCCGGGCGACGCTCGCGTATTCGACGAGAAGTCGCGGGTCGAGGCGGCGCAGATCATCGCGCGATACCCGGCCGGTCAGGCACGCTCGGCGCTGCTGCCGATGCTGCACCTGGTGCAGTCGGTGCAGGGTCAGGTCACCGCCGACGGCATCGCGTTTTGCTCCGAACGGCTCGGACTGACCAAGGCGCAGGTCACCGCGGTGGCGACGTTTTACACGATGTATAAGCGCATCCCGACCGGCGAGTACTTGATCAGCGTCTGCACCAACACACTGTGCGGGATGCTCGGCGGGGACGAGATTTTCGCTGAGCTCGCGAGTGAACTCGGCGTCGGAAACAACGAGAGCACCGGCGACGGCACGTTCACCCTCGAGCACGCCGAGTGCCTGGCCGCCTGTGACTACGCGCCTGTGGTCACGGTGAACTACGAGTTCTTCGACAACCAGACGGTCGGCACCGCGCGCGGCCTGATCGGGCAGCTGCGCGACGGCGAGCGACCGCTACCCACGCGGGGCGCGCCGCTGTGCTCATTCCGCCAGATCGAGCGTCAGATTGCCGGCTTCTACGACAGCGAGGACGCGATCGCCGCAGCGGCGAACGGTTCTGGCGTGCCGACCGAGCGTGGCGTGCAGCTGGCCATCGAGCGCGGCGACAGCGCACCGTCCTACAGCACGAGCGGATCGGACGGAGCCGCCGCCGAACACGCCGCCTCTCGTTCTCGGCCGGAGCAGGGTAGCGCGCACGACGCACCGCTGAAGACGGCCGAGTCGGACACCGCGAACACTGCCGAGCCCGCAAACGAACGCCGAAACAACACCGAGGAGGACTGACGTGCCGCTCTCGCCAGTCCTCACCAAGCGCTTCGGTACCGATCGGCCCTGGCTGATCGACAATTACGAACGCCTAGACGGCTACGCCGCGTTGCGCAAGGCGTTCGACATCGCGCCGGAGGCCCTCATCGCCTTGGTGAAGGAGTCCAATCTGCGCGGGCGTGGTGGAGCCGGCTTCCCGACCGGCATGAAGTGGCAATTCATCCCGCAAGGCGACGGAAAGCCGCACTACGTCGTCGTCAACGCGGACGAAGGTGAGCCGGGCACCTGTCGGGACCTGCCCCTGATGATGAACGACCCGCACGCACTCATCGAAGGCACCCTGATCAGCTGCTTCGCGGTGCGCGCGAACCATGCCTTCATCTACGTCCGCGGCGAGGCCGTGCACGCCCTGCGCCGGGTAACCGCCGCGGTCGAGCAGGCGCGCGCCAAGGGCTACGTCGGCCACAATATCCTCGGCCGGGCCTTCGATTGCGAGATCACCGTGCACGCTGGTGCGGGCGCCTACATCTGCGGCGAGGAGACCGCGCTGCTCGACTCGCTCGAGGGCCGTCGTGGCCAGCCCCGGCTCAAGCCGCCGTTCCCGGCGACGAACGGTCTCTACGACGCACCGACGGTCGTGAACAACGTCGGGACGCTCGCCTCGGTCCCGGGCATCGTGCTCGGCGGGGCCGACTGGTTCAAGCAGATGGGACCCGAGGGTTCGCCCGGCCCGAACATGTTCTCGCTGTCCGGACGGGTCGCTGAGCCCGGCCAGTACGAGGCGCCGATGGGCACCACGCTGCGCGAACTGCTCGAGATGGCCGGCGGGATGAGTCGCGGCAAGCAGCTGAAGTTCTGGACGCCGGGCGGCTCGTCCACCCCGTTGTTCACGGCTGAGCACCTGGACACGCCACTCGACTTCGACGCCGCAGTCAAGGCGGGTTCGATGAACGGCACGTCCGCGTTGATGATCTTCGATGAGGACGACTGCGTGGTACGCGCCACGAAGAAATGGAGCGAGTTCTACCAGCACGAATCCTGCGGCAAGTGCACCCCCTGCCGAGAGGGCACGTACTGGTACGTCGGCATCTACGAGCGGCTCGAGCGCGGCGACGCGACGATGGAGGACGTCGACACGCTGCTCGACCTGTCCGACAACATCCTCGGCCGGTCCTTCTGCGCGCTCGGCGACGGAGCCACGTCGCCCGTCTCGTCCTCGATCAAGTACTTCCGCGACGAGTACGAGGCCCACGTCGACGGACGCGGCTGCCCGTTCCCGGGTGCGCTTGCCCTGGCCGGAGCGCACTGATGCCCACCATCCACTCCGCGGAAGGGACGGGCGCATGACGGCGACCGAGTCGAAGGAGGACCTCGTCACCGTCACCATCGACGGCTTCGAGATCTCGGTGCCGAAGGGCACCTTGCTGATCCGGGCGGCCGAGCGGCTCGGTCGGCAGATCCCGCGCTTCTGCGACCACCCGCTGCTCGCCCCGGCCGGCGCCTGCCGCCAGTGCCTGGTCGAGGTCACCGACATGGGCAATGGACGCGCCATGCCCAAGCCGCCGGCGTCCTGCACAACGACTGTGATGCCCGGCATGGTGATCAAGACCCAGCTGACGTCCGTCGTGGCCGACAAGGCGCAGCAGGGCGTCATGGAGATGCTGCTCATCAACCACCCGCTGGACTGCCCGATCTGCGACAAGGGTGGCGAGTGCCCGCTGCAGAACCAGGCGATGAGCAACGGACGCGCCGACTCCCGCTTCTACGAGACCAAGCGCACGTTCCCCAAGCCGGTCGCGATCTCGAGCAACGTGCTGCTTGACCGCGAGCGCTGCGTGCTGTGCCAGCGCTGCACCCGCTTCAGCGAGCAGATCGCCGGCGACCCGTTCATCGACCTGCTCGAACGCGGCGCGATGCAACAGATCGGGACGAGCGAAGAACAGCCCTTCCAGTCCTACTTCTCCGGCAACACCGTGCAGATCTGCCCGGTCGGCGCGCTGACCGGCGCGTCGTATCGCTTTCGGGCGCGGCCGTTCGACCTCCGGTCGACGGACTCGGTGTGCGAGCACTGCTCGTCCGGCTGCGCGCAGCGCACCGATTGGCGCCGCGGCAAGATCACCCGACGGCTCGCCGGCGACGACCCGGAGGTCAACGAGGAGTGGAACTGCGACAAGGGACGTTGGGCCTTCCACTATGCGACGCAGCGGGACCGCCTCACCGTGCCGCTCGTGCGCAATGAGCAGGGTGAACTGGTCGAGACGTCCTGGCCGAGCGCCCTGGAGCGCGCGGCAACCGGGCTGCGCGAGGCCGTCGACCGCGGCGGCGTCGGCGTGTTGCCCGGCGGTCGGCTGACCGAAGAGGACGCCTACGCATACGCGAAGTTCGCCCGCGTCGCGCTTGCCACCAACGACGTCGACTTCCGGGCGCGCCCGGCCAGCGCCGAGGAAGCCGCCTTCCTCGGCGCGCATGTCGCCGGGGTCACCCAGCAGCACATCTCATACGCGACGCTCGAGAGTGCTCCCGCCGTTCTGCTGGTCGGTTTCGAGCCCGAGGAGGAGTCGCCGATCGTCTTTCTGCGGCTACGCAAGGGGACGCTCAAGCACCGCAAGCAGATCTTCTCGATCGCCCCGTTCGCGTCCGACGGCCTGCGCAAGCTGGACGGCGCGTTGATCCCCGCTCTGCCTGGCGGCGAGGCGTCCGTCCTCAGCTCGCTCGAGGATGCGGTCCGGACGGCATTGACCGTGCCCGGCGCGGTGATCCTGGTCGGTGAGCGGCTGGCATCCTCGCCCGGTGCCCTGTCCGGCGCGGCGGCCCTGGCCGCGCGGACTGGGGCCAGGCTGGCCTGGGTGCCACGGCGGGCGGGGGAACGCGGCGCCGTCGACGCAGGCGCGCTGCCGACGTTACTACCGGGCGGACGGGCCGTGACCGACCCTGCGGCGCGTGCCGAGGTCGCCGCAGTCTGGGGCGAGATCCCGTCGTTGGCCGGACGTGACGTGGACGCCATCCTGCGTGCTGCGGCCGAAGGGTCACTGGCGGCGCTCGTGGTCGGCGGCGTCGATCCGAGCGATGTGGCCGATCCAGGCATCGCCGCCGAAGCGCTGGAGCGAGCCGGCTTCATCGTCAGCCTGGAGATCCGGCGCAGCGCGGTCACCGAGTGTGCCGACGTCGTGCTGCCCGTGGCGCCCCCGGCCGAGAAGGCCGGCCGGTTCGTGACCTGGGAGGGCCGGCGCCGCGCGTTCGAGCAGACGCTCACCAGCTCCGCGGCGATGAGCGACGCCCAGGTCCTCGACGCCATCGCCGAGGAGCTCGACGTCGAGCTGGGCCTGCGCACAGTCGCGGCCGCCCGCGTCGAGCTGGCCGCCCTCACCCGCACGTCCGCTCCGGGTGCCATTGAATCGTGGGTCGGCCCCCCGCGCCCGGTTCCCGGCAAGGGCGAGGTCCTGCTGGCCACCTGGCACGAATTGCTCGACGCCGGACGCGGGCAGGACGGCGACGAGCACCTGGCCGGCACCGCCAAACCGGCCCGCGCCGCACTGAGCGCCGCCACCGCGGCCGAGGTAGGCATCGCCGCCGGGGAACAGATCGCGGTGGTCACCGATCACGGCTCGCTGGTCGTGCCCGTGGTCATCGAGCCGATGGCCGCTGGCGTGGTGTGGCTGCCGACCAATGCCCGCCACAACAACGTTCGGGCCGTGCTGGGCGTGACGTCCGGAGCGATCGTGAAACTGACCAGGCCGTCCGCGCCTCCAGTCGTTGGCATCGGAGGTGGCGCATGACTCCACTCGCGCTCGGGACGGGCGCGCAGAACCTGCCCGGCTTCGGCGACCTGCCGGTGTGGCTCGTCCTGATCAAGGTGCTCGGCATCTTCGTGTTTCTCGTCGTGATGACGCTGTTCACGATCGTGTTCGAGCGCAAAGTGGTCGGACGCATGCAGAACCGTATCGGCCCGAACCGGGTGGGTCCGTGGGGTGTGCTGCAGTCGCTGGCCGACGGGATGAAGCTCGCCTTCAAGGAAGAGGTCATCCCGGTCCTCGCGGACAAGCCGGTCTACTTCCTGGCGCCGATCCTCTCGGCCGTGCCGGCCTTCCTCGCCTTCTCGGTGATCCCGTTCGGCCCCGAGGTGTCGATCTTCGGCCACCGGACGGCGCTGCAGCTGACCGATCTTCCCGTCGGCGTGCTCGTCGTCTTCGCCTGCTCGTCGCTGGGTGTGTACGGCATCGTGCTCTCGGGGTGGGCGTCCGGCTCGACGTATCCGCTGCTCGGCAGCCTGCGCTCCGCAGCCCAGATGATCTCCTACGAGGTCGCGATGGGCCTGTCGATGGTCGCGGTGTTCCTGTTCGCGGGGACGATGTCGACGTCCGGGATCGTGGCCGCGCAGTACCACACCTGGAACATTATCCCGCTGTTCGTCTCGTTCGCGATCTACTCCGTCTCGGTGGTCGGCGAGACGAACCGCGCGCCGTTCGACCTGCCCGAGGCCGAGTCTGAGCTCGTCGGCGGCTTCCACACCGAGTACTCCTCGTTCAAGTTCGCGATGTTCTTCCTGGCCGAATACATCAATCTGGTCACTGTGTCGGCGCTGGCGACGACGTTGTTTCTCGGCGGCTGGCACGCGCCCTGGGGACTGCACGCGATCTGGAGCGGCGCGAACTCCGGCTGGTGGCCAGTGCTCTGGTTCCTCGCCAAGCTCGTCCTCGGCGTCTTCGTCTTCGTCTGGCTGCGCGGCACGCTGCCCCGGCTGCGCTACGACCAGTTCATGGCCTTCGGCTGGAAGGTGCTGATCCCGATCAACCTGGTCTGGATTCTCGCCGTCACCGCGATCCACGTGCTGCGCGACCGCGGCTGGGAGGCCTGGAAGGCGACCGCGTTGCCCCTGGCGATCGTGCTGCTCCTCGTCGTCGTCCCGGGGCTGATGATCGCCGAAGGCGCCGCGGCCCGCCGCGGCGCGGCGCGGCTGGACGCGGAAGATGCCGAAGCAGATCAGCCGACGACCTTCCCCGTCCCGCCACTGGACCTTGTGGTGCCCAGTTCGAACCGGCCGAAGAGTCTGGCCACGTCGGGGGCACCCGCACCTGCGCACGCCCTCGAGCCGGGAGACGACACCGATGGCTGACCTACCCGAGCCGACCGGAACCGCCGTCGGCTTCGCAAAGGGCTTCGGCCTCACCTTCGCGACGATGTTCAAACACGTCTACACCCAGCAATACCCGTTCGACGTCTACCCGACCGCCGCGCGCTATCACGGGCGGCATGTGCTTAACCGGCATCCGGACGGGCTGGAGAAGTGCGTCGGCTGCGAGCTGTGCGCGTGGGCCTGCCCGGCGGATGCGATCTACGTGGAGGGCGGCGACAACACCGACACCGAGCGCTATTCGCCCGGCGAGCGCTACGGCGCGGTGTATCAGATCAACTACCTGCGGTGCATCTTCTGCGGGCTGTGCATTGAGGCGTGCCCGACCCGATCGCTGACGATGAGCAACGAGTACGAGCTGGCGCTGGACAACCGGCAGGAGCTCATCTACACCAAGGAGCAGCTGATGGCTCCGCTGCTGCCCGGGATGGAGGCACCCCCGCACCCGATGCGCCTCGGCGAGGACGAGAAGGACTACTACACCGTCGAGTCCCAGGACCCACTGCAGCAGGGCGCGCCGATGAGCACGGCGAACGAGGCGGGCCGTCCGATCACCGGCACCGCCATCGAAGTCGGAAGGCACCACGGATGAGCTACGTTGTCGTGCGGATGGATCAGGTTTTCCCCGCGCGTGCTCGCTTAGGGGCCGTCCAACCGAGCGCCAGCGGGGAAAACGCGACCGACAGTGCGGGTGATCACCGATGAGCGCGATATTAATTGCCGCGGGAGAACTGCGGCACAACAGCGTCCCGCTCGGTGAGGCGATCACGTTCTGGGTGCTCGGGCCGATCTCGCTTGCCGGGGCGATCGGCACGGTCCTGGTGCGCAACGCGATCCACTCGGCGCTCTCACTGGTGGCCACGATGTTCTCGCTCGGGGCGTTCTACCTGATCGAGCAGGGACCGTTCCTGGGTCTGGTGCAGATCATCGTCTACACCGGCGCGATCATGATCCTGTTCCTGTTCGTGTTGATGCTGGTCGGCCGGGACTCGTCGGACTCGATAGTCGAGACGCTGCGCGGGCAGCGCTCTGCGGCGGCGTTGTTTGGTGTCGGCTTCGCGCTACTGGTCGCGATCTCGCTCGGACGGGCGTTCACCAACTCCGTGCCGGTCGACCTGAACGGCCCGAATGCGGCCGGCTCGAACGTCAACTCGATCGCGGAGCTGCTCTTCACCCGTTACCTGTTCGCGTTCGAACTCACCTCGGCGCTGCTCATCATCGCCGCGGTCGGTGCCATGGTGCTCGCGCACATCGAGCGCGACGAGCCCAAGCCGACCCAGAAGGCGCTCGCCCGCGAGCGCATCCGCGGCGGCCGTCCGCAGCCCCTGCCGGGCCCCGGGGTGCTGTCCTCGGGCAACTCGATCGGCACCCCGGCGCTGCTACCCGATGGCGCGCTGTCGCAGGAGTCGGTCATGGCCGGCCTGGCGAGCACGCCGTCCATCCCGAGCGAACACGAGCAGG
Source organism: Actinomycetota bacterium (assembly GCA_030948475.1). Classification (GTDB taxonomy): domain Bacteria; phylum Actinomycetota; class Actinomycetes; order Mycobacteriales; family Jatrophihabitantaceae; genus JALZAI01. Next base: position 9,105 of record JALZAI010000339.1, on the reverse strand, counting down.
AACGCCAGGCGCGCCAACTCGAAGGACACGAGTTCGACGACGGAGACGGCCGATGAGCGCTCGCGCGAAGCGAGGCTCGGACGTGAGCGAGCGCAGCGAGCGAGCCAATGTGGTCGGGCTTGGCCGGCCGAACGAGCGAAGCGAGGCTCGTGTGAGGGAGCGCAGCGAGCGAGCCAATGTGGTCGGGCTTTGCCGGCCGAACGAGCGAAGCGAGGCTCGGACGTGAGCCCGACTTACTACCTGGTGCTTTCCGCGGCGATCTTCTCGATCGGCGCGGTCGGCGTGCTGGTACGCCGCAACGCGATCGTGGTGTTCATGTGCGTCGAGCTGATGCTCAACGCGGTCAACCTGACCCTGGTCACCTTTGCGCGCATCAACGGCAGCCTGGACGGTCAGATCATCGCGTTCTTTGTGATGACGGTAGCCGCAGCCGAAGTCGTGGTTGGTCTCGCGATCATCATGTCCATCTTCCGCACTCGCAGATCCGCATCGGTCGACGATGCGAACCTGCTGAAGTACTAGGAGAGTTGGACGTTGACTAGCGCCCACGGCATCCAATCCGCCGCCTGGCTGCTGATTGCGCTGCCGCTGCTCTCCTCGCTCGTGCTCCTGCTCGCCGGCAAGCGGGCACTGCGCTGGGGGCCCCTGCTCGGGGCCCTGGTCCCGGTCGCGCTCTTCGGCTACGCGGTCGCGTTGTTCTTCTCGGTCCGCGGCCAGAGCAACCGCGAGATCACGCTGCACGTGTTCGACTGGGTCCCGGTGGGCGGCTTCAGGGTCGACGCGGGAATGCTGATCGACCCGCTGTCGATGGTGTTCATGCTGCTGATCACCGGCGTCGGCTCGCTGATCCACATTTACGCCGTCGGCTACCTGAGCCACGACGAGGGGCGTGCCCGCTTCTTCGGTTACTTCAACTTCTTCATCGCGGCCATGCTGCTGCTGGTGCTGGCCGACAGCTACCTCGCCCTCTACGTCGGCTGGGAGGGCGTCGGCGTCGCGTCCTACCTGTTGATCAGCTTCTACTACAACCGCAACTCCGCAGCGACCGCCGGCAACAAGGCGTTCTTCGCCAACCGGGTCGGGGACGTCGGGCTGTCCGTCTCGATCATGCTGATGTTCGCCTACGTGGGCAGCACCCAGTTTGCGGACGTCCTCTACAGCAATGCGCCGTACACCAACGGCATCGCGACGGCGATCGGATTCACGCTGCTGCTGGGCGCGTGCGGCAAGTCCGGACAGTTCCCGTTGCAGACCTGGCTGCCGGACGCGATGGAGGGGCCGACCCCGGTGTCGGCCCTGATCCACGCGGCCACGATGGTCACCGCCGGCGTCTACCTGATCGCGCGCAGCGCCCCGATCTTCGATCAGTCACAGGCGGCGCGCACAGCTGTCGTCATCGTGGGCGCGATCACCCTGCTGTACGGCTGCGTCTGCGCCTTCGGGCAGGACGATCTGAAGCGAGTGCTCGCCTACTCGACAGTGAGCCAGATCGGTTACATGTTCCTGGCGGTGGGGCTCGGCAGCGGGGTGTACGCGATCGGCATCATCCACCTGCTCGGTCACGGATTCTTCAAGGCGGCGCTGTTCCTTTCGGCCGGTTCGGTGATGCATGCGATGAACGATCGCATCGACATGCGCCGCTTCGGGGGTCTCGCGCGCGTCATGCCCGTCACCTTCGCGGTGTTCACCTGCGGCTATCTGGCGATCATCGGAATCCCGCCGTTCACCGGTTTCTTCACAAAGGACAAGATCATCGAGGCGGCGTTCGACAAGGGAGGGACGTCCGGCTGGGTGCTCGGTATTGTCGCCCTCCTCGGCGCCGGGCTCACCGCCTTCTACATGACCCGCGCCCTGGTGATGACCTTCCTCGGCAAGCGCCGCTGGGAGGACGATGTCCACCCGCACGAGGCGCCGATGTCGATGTCGCTGCCTATGATCGTGCTCGCGTTGCTCTCGCTCGTCGGCGGCTACCTGCTGATCTTCGGTGGCGGAGTGCAGCACTGGCTGGCGCCGTCCGTCGGCCCGAGCGTCGAGGAGGGTGCGCACACAATCTCGACGGTCGTCCTCGCGCTCATCACGATCGTGGTCGCCCTGCTCGGCGTGGCCGGTGCCGTCGTCGCCTTCCGCACCGTGCCCGCGGTGCAGCCGGCCGGTTCGCCGATCACGGTCGCGGCACGCAGAAACATCTACGCGGACGCATTCAACGAGACGGTGCTCATGCGTCCCGGCCAGTGGATGACGCGGATGCTCGTCTACTTCGACAACCGCGGCGTGGACGGCGCCGTGAACGGGCTCGGCGCGGGCTTCGGCGGTGGCTCGTCCCGGCTGCGGAGGGTGCAGACCGGCTTCGTCCGCAGCTACGCATTGTCGATGCTCGCGGGGAGCGTCGCGGTGGTCGCCGTCCTGCTCGCGGTGCGGTTCCAGTGACGCGCACAGAGCGAGGTCTGACATGCACAGCCTGACGCTCGTCATCCTGGTGCTGATCCCGCTGGCGGGCTCGGTCGGCGTGTTCCTGCTCAAGGAGCACCAGGCCAGGCTCGCGAAGCTGGTCAGCCTCGCGGTGTCGCTGGTGGTGCTGGTCTACACGCTGGTGCTCACCTTCCGCTTCGACACCGGTCCGGGCGCCGACCGGTTCCAGTACCAGGGCAGCTGGACGTGGATCAAGTCGTTCGGCGTGCACCTGGCCGTCGGCGTCGACGGCATCGCGATCGTGCTGGTGCTCATGGCCGTGCTGCTGGTGCCCGCGGTCATGCTCTCGTCCTGGAACAGCCTGGACAGCCGCGCCGGCGCGGAAGAGGTCGTCACCGCGGACACCCGTCGGCGCAGCGTGAAGAACTTTTACGGGCTGATGCTGCTGCTCGAGTTCTTCATGGTCGGCGTGTTCACCGCGACCGACGTGTTCCTGTTCTATGTCTTCTTCGAGGCGATGCTCGTCCCGATGTACTTCATCATCGGCAGCTTCGGCGGGCCGCGCCGCCAGTACGCGGCAATGAAGTTTTTCCTTTACTCCCTCGTCGGCGGCCTGCTGATGCTGGCCGCTGTGATCGGCCTCTACATCACGACCGGGTCGCGGACGTTCGCGATCGCGGACCTTATCGGAAAGGTCCCCGACAACGCCACGCAGAAGTGGCTTTTCCTCGGCTTCTTCATCGCCTTTGCGATTAAGGCTCCGCTCGTGCCGTTTCATACCTGGCTGCCCGACGCCGGAGCCGAGGCGCCGGCCGGCGGTGCGGCGCTGCTCGTGGGTGTTCTGGACAAGGTCGGCACCTTCGGCTTCCTGCGCTACTGCCTGCCGTTGTTCCCGAACGCCTCGACCTACTTCGCGCCCGCCGTCCTGATTCTGTCGGTGATCGGTATCCTGTACGCCGCGTTCCTGGTGATCGGCCAGCGGGACATGAAGCGGCTCGTTGCCTACACATCGGTGGCCCACTTCGGCTTCATCGGCCTGGGCATCTTCGCGTTCACCACCCAGGGTGGCAGCGGCGCAGTCCTCTACATGGTCAACCACGGGCTGTCGACCGGCGCCCTGTTCATCGTCGTCGGGCTGCTGATCGCGCGCGGCAAGAGCCGCAACGTCGACGACTACGGGGGAGCCGCCAAGGTCACGCCGGTGCTCGCCGGGCTGTTCCTACTCACCGGGCTGTCCGCGCTCGCTCTTCCAGGCATGAGCACATTCGTCAGCGAGTTCCTCGTGCTGGTGGGGACGTTCACCCGGCACAAGGGCCTGGCTGTGCTCGCCACGACGGGCACCGTCCTGGCGGCGATCTACGTGCTCTACCTCTATCAGCGCGCGTTCCAGGGCAAGGTCAGCGAGAAGGTCACCAAGTTCCGGGACGTCAACGTCCGTGAGGTGGCAGCCGTGGCGCCGCTTCTCGCGCTGATCATCTTTCTCGGCGTCTATCCGAAACCGTTGCTGGACGTGATCAACCCTGCTGTGAAGGCGACGCTGAGCGACGTGCATAAGAGCGACCCGGCGCCCAAGCTCGGCCCGGTGGCCGGAGGACACAAGTGAGCATGACCGTGCTAGCCGCCGCCGGCGGGGCGATCTCGACCCCGTCGGTGGCCTACCACGCCCTGATGCCGATCTTCATCGTGCTCGGTGCCGCCCTGCTCGGGGTGATCGTCGAAGCGGTCGTGCCCCGCGCCGACCGGTTCAACGCCCAACTTCTCGTCACGATCGCCGGGCTTGTCGGCGCTCTGGTCGCCGTCGCGCTGCTTCGCAACACCCGGCTGACCACCCCGACTCCGGTCGGCACGGACAAGCCGTTCGCCGGGTCACTCGCAATCGACGGCGTCGGGCTGTTCCTGCAGGGGACGATCCTGATCCTTGCGCTGATGGCCACGCTGCTTGTGTCCGAGCGCAGCGTCGACATCGGTAGCCCGATCGTCGCGTCCGCCGCCGTGGTAGTCGGCTCACCGACCGACCGAACGCTGGCGCGCAGCAGCCGGGTGCAGACCGAGGTGTTCCCGCTGCTGCTGTTCGCGGTGTCCGGGATGCTCATCTTTCCGGTCGCGAACAACCTGCTGCTGATGTTCGTCGCGCTCGAGGTGCTTTCGCTGCCGCTTTACCTGATGGCCGGGCTCGCGCGACGGCGCCGGCTGCTGTCCCAGGAAGCCTCGCTGAAGTACTTCCTGCTCGGGGCCTTCGCCTCGGCCTTCTTCCTGTACGGGCTGGCGCTGCTCTACGGCTACGCGAACACCGTCGACCTACCCGGCATCTTCGAGGCGCAGCGCACCTCCACGAAATCCGACCTGCTGCTCTACGTCGGCCTGGCCCTGTTGCTCGTCGGCCTGCTGTTCAAGGCCAGCGTCGCGCCGTTTCACAGCTGGACGCCGGACGTCTACCACGGCTCGGCAACGCCGGTCGCCGCATTCATGGCCTCGTGCACGAAGGTGGCCGCCTTCGGTGCGCTGCTGCGAGTGCTCTACGTCGGCTTCGCCGGCAACGCCTGGAACTGGCGCCCGATCATCTGGGCCGTGGCTATCGCGTCGATGGCCGTGGGCGCCATCCTCGGGGTCACCCAGACCGACGTCAAACGGGTTCTTGCCTACTCCTCGATCGCGCATGCCGGCTTCATCCTGGTCGGTCTGGTCGCGGTCACCAAGGACGCCGCCGCGAGCGTGCTGTTCTACGTCCTCACCTATGGCTTCTCCACGTTGGCCGCGTTCGGGCTGGTGATGCTCGTCCGCGACGCCGACGGCGAGGCGACGCACCTGTCGCAATGGTCCGGGCTCGCCCGCAAGAGCCCGATGCTGGCGGCTGTGATGACCGTGCTCCTGCTGTCCATGACGGGCATCCCCTTGACCTCCGGATTCACCAGCAAGTTCTTCGTCTTCCGGGCGGCCTGGCACACCGCCGGGCCGCTGGTCGTGATCGCTTTGCTCGCCTCGGCCGTCGCCGCGTTCTACTACCTGCGCATCGTGGTGCTGATGTTCTTCGCCGACCCGCCGGAGAACGGGCCGACGGTCGCGATCCCGGGATGGTCGGCAAGCGTGGCGCTGACCTTCGGGGTAGTCGTCACCGTCGTCCTGGGCGTGTTCCCGCAGCCGATCATCGATCTCGCGGGCAAGGCCGCGAACCTGCTCGGGTGAGAAATCCCTTCCTCGGCGTCGAGTTCGCCGATCCGGGGCTCGAGGCGTCGGTGCGCGTTCAGCTGAACGCGGTCGAGGCGGCGCTCGCGCGGGCCGTGCGTGCCGACGACGACTTCGTGGCCGACGCGTCCCGCCACCTGGTCGACGCGGGCGGCAAGCGGTTCCGTCCGCTGGTATGCGCGCTGGCCGCGCACTTCGGTGATGCGTCGCGCGCGGAGATCGTCCCGGCGGCCGTGGTCGTCGAGCTGACCCATCTGGCCACGCTGTACCACGACGACGTGATGGACGAGGCCCGGGTCCGCCGTGGCGCGGTGTCGGCGAACGAGCGGTACGGCAATTCGGTGGCCATCCTGACCGGGGACTTTCTCTTCGCTCGCGCGTCGAATCTGCTCGCCGATCTCGGTACGCACGCGGTGCGCCTGCAGGCGCAGACGTTCGAGAGGCTGGTGACCGGCCAGATCCGCGAGACCGTCGGGCCGCAGCAGGGGGTGGACGGGGTCGAGCACTACCTCTCGGTGCTGGCCGACAAGACCGGCTCGTTGATCGCCACCTGCGCCGAATTCGGTGCCTACTTCGCCGGCGTGGCCGATACCGAGATCGACGTGCTTCGGCGCTTCGGTGAGCAGATCGGCGTCGCCTTCCAGCTCTCCGACGACATCCTCGACATCGCCTCCGAGTCCGAAGAGTCGGGCAAGACGCCGGGTACGGACCTGCGGGAGGGAGTTGCGACGCTGCCCGTCCTGTACGCGCTGCGCTACACCGACTCGCCGACCGAACGGCTCCGCGAGCTCGTCGCGAAGCCGCTGGTCGACGACGCGGAGCACGCGGAGGCACTGAAACTGCTGCGGACTTCGGCCGCCCTTGACGAGGCCCGCTCGACGCTGGCCGCCTACGCCAACCGGGCCCGCTCGATGCTGGCGGAGCTGCCAGACCTGCCGGCCCGCTCGGCGCTCGCGGCGCTGTGCGCCCTGGTCACCGCCCGCACAGGCTGACTCAGACGGCGACCGCTTCGGCGGCACGGGCGAGATGGCGGGCCCGACGCTGGGCGAGCAGGCCATCGACGGTCAGGACGATCAGGGCGACCCAGACAAGACAGAAGCCGAGGAATTCGGCGAGCGGGACCGACTCGTGTCGCACCCCGACGCCCACCGCGAATTGCAGGACCGGCGCGAGGTACTGCACGAGACCCATGATGCTCAACGGCAGCCGGCGCGTCCCGGCAGCGAACAACAACAGCGGTATGACGGTGATGACCCCGGTGCCGGCGAGCAGCAGCGCGTTGCCGGCGCCGTGCCGCCCGAAGACGAGATCGCCCTGGGCGGCCACGACCGCCAGCGCGATCGACGCGGGCACGAACATCACCGCAGTCTCGACGGCGAGCGAGTCGACCGCGCCGGCATTGGCCTGCTTCTTGCAGAACCCGTACAGGCCGAACGTCGTGGCCAGGGTCAACGCAATCCACGGCGGGCGCCCGTAGTCGACGGCGATCACCAGCACCGCCGCGGCACCGATCCCGACCGCTACCCACTGCGCGCCGCGCAGCCGCTCGCCGAGCACGATCACACCCAGCAGAATCGTGAACAGCGGGTTGATGAAGTAGCCCAGGCTGGTCTCGACCACGTGCCCGGAGTTGACGCCGAAGATGTAGGTGCCCCAGTTGACCGACACGAGCATCGCGGCCAGCGCCAACAGGTAGCGCTGCCGAGGGTTGCGCAGCACCGCGGCGAATCCGGCGTAGCCGCGGCTGAAGCGCAGGACCGGCACCATCACCAGCATCGACCAGATCATCCGCAGCGCCAGAATCTCGATCGTGCCCGCGGGCTCGAGCAGCGGCCAGTAGAGCGGGAACAGTCCCCAGAGCAGGTACGCCGCCGCGCCGTAGACCAATCCACGGCGCGCTCCGTTCGCTTCCGGCACCCGTCCAGGGTAATCCGTTAGCCAGGCGAAATAACGGGCCAATTGCCGTGCGCTGGCACCGGGCGCCGGCGGCGCGAGTACGACATCGGCCACCCCTGCGGGCTCCGCGCAAGTGCCGTCACGCTCGCCGAACTCGTCGGCGGCCGCCCAGTCCGACCGCCTCGCGATCCGCACCGGGCGAAGGGACGACCGTGCGCGTCATCGGATCGTCCACCGGACGCACCTACGCCGTCCAGGTCTTCGCGACCAGCACGATCACCGACCGCGTTCGCCGTAGTCGGTCAGGACATGGTCGTCACCGTCTTCGACGCCTGGTACACCACGGGTACGACCGCGCGGAATGCGTCCGAACTCGTCGCGCTCGAACAGGATCTGTTTCCTGATCCGCTAAGACCCGAGGTGCATCAGTTCGAACAGGTCATCGCCCTTCAGCCCGGACAGCACCGTCGAGCCGAGGTCGGCCACGGTCCGAACCGGCGCGAGGAACCACTTGCCGCCGGACTGGGTCGTCACGATGCCGACCTCGGTGAACGAGGAGAACAGATCGGTGATCGCCTGCTTCTGTGCGGCGGTCGGCGGCTTCGAGTTGCACCTCTGCGGGAAGTTTCGCTGAACACCATTGGTGGAGATGGATGCGCCGCCGCTGCACACCTGCGACTGGAGCAGCGGGACGAACTGGGAAAGCTGTGCGGCGCAGAACTGCTGCGAGTGGCCGGCTGCGGCGACGGCGAGGCAGCTGCCCCGCAGCGTGATCGATAGCTGCGTCCCGTCGCGACGTCGCAGGACGAGGTGCTTGAGACCGATCCGCTGCGCACCGCCCGAGATCGGAGTACTGGTCAGCTCGAGCGATTTGATCGTGACGTCCGTCGGGGTCAAACCGCTGCCCGCCTGGCGCAGCAGCATGCCCCCGTAGTCGTGCACCGCGCCGAGTTCGGACGGCGAGATCAGCCCGAGCACGCTGCGCAGATCACCCTTGAGCAGTGCCTCGACCGCCAGGCGTACGGCTTGCTCGCCCGATGCCGCGCCGGTCGCCGCGACGGCATCGGACGCGCTCGGCACCGCGTGGCCGGCGGCCTGGTCGGCCACCGTGTAGAACAGGCTCGGGTACCACCGGTCGCCAACTTGCACCGTGGCGATGCGGATCGGCTGCCCGGACGACCGGACGGCTGCCGCGATGTCGATGTGCGTGGACTGAACCCAGCGCCGGGCCGACCCGCCGGCCGACTTGATGAACCGGCTCGTGAACAACTTCGCCGCGTCGCCTTGCACGTCCAGGGTGCCGCCGGTGAGCGCGACGATCCGGACATGGTCGTTGATCGTGATTGTCTTGTTGGCGTAGGTCAGGTTGTGCGCGGCGAAGCTCACCGCGGTCAGGGACGCGGGATTGGCCCCGGACTTGACCACACCCAGCTGCTTGAGGCGGTCGATGTCGTCGCGCACCGGGCTGGACAGCGCGTCGCGCTCGCCCGGTGCCAGGTCGTCGAGGAAGCCGACCAGGTCGGACTTCTCCAGATCGCCGATCATCTTCTCCACGGCCTGCTTGGGTGAGGCGGCCCCGTTGTCGGAACTGGACGAGAGCGCGACATAGGTCGCGGC
>JALZAI010000333.1 GCA_030948475.1 Actinomycetota bacterium | reverse complement strand
CCCAGAAGACGGCTGGCCCTGGTGCGACGAGCGATCCCTGCTCGGCGCGCCAGTCGATGCTGTCGCCGTACGGAAAGGACAGCTCGAGCCCGGGCAGCGCGTCCGACGGGGCCGGGATCGGACGAGGCGGGTGCCCGATCGACCCGGTGTCGGCGTCGCGGACCAGCCAGATCCGGGCATCCAGGCAGACCCGGCCGCTGCCGGACAGGGTCGCGTTGACGAGAACGGCGCTGCGCGCGATCCGGACCACCCGAGCCGCGACCTCGACCTCGCCGACCGGGACCGGCCCGACGAACTCGGCGGCATAGCGCAGCGCGATCAGGTCCCGCCGTCCCGCCTCGTGTGCAGCCAACCGCTCGGCGGCCCGGACCAGCAGCGCGCTGGGGGGTCCGCCGTGCGCGAGCTGCGGATTCCACGGTCCGGCGGTGTGGACAGACCCGACATACCGCCCACCGTTCGGAGCCTCGTCGGTGATGTCGAAGTAACGGTCAGGCATGACCACAAACTAGTTGGCGACAAACTTGACGGATCGGCGATCCCATGCCTTATGCTGGCCTTTGAAAGGGCGAGCGGCACATCCCTCCCGTGCCGCCGCCCTTTCCTATGTCCGGAGTCACGTCGCTGCCGCGGCGCAACCGGAACCGCAGCGGCGTTCCCGACCGAATGTGTCGGCATACCAGCACGCCCGGCGGACCGGGTGTCGACGCACGGAGGGACGGCTGCAGATGACACGTCGCAGGATGGCCGTCGTGGGCAGCGGCGTCGCCGGGCTCACTGCGGCGCACGTGTTGCAGCGCTCCGCCGACATCACGCTCTATGAAGCCGACGAGCGGCTCGGCGGCCACGCCGACACGCACGAGGTTGCGCTGAGCGACGGCCGGGCCGTCGGCATCGACACCGGCTTCATCGTCCACAATCACCGCACCTACCCCCAGCTGCTACGCCTGTTCGCCGAACTCGGCGTCGACACCCAAGAGTCGGACATGAGCATGTCCATCTCTTGCGGAGAATGCGGGCTCGAATACGCGGGCGGACGCGGCCTGACCGGACTGCTGCCCTCGCTTCGCGCTGTCACCAAGCCGCGTTATCTGCGCATGCTCGCCGAGGTCCGCCGCTTCCACTCGCGGGCCCACACGCTGCTCGACGGTACCGACGACGAGCTCACCCTGGGCGAGTTCCTCAGCGCCGGGCGGTTCTCGCGCTACTTCGTCGGACATTTCATCACACCCATGGTCGCGGCGGTCTGGTCGACGGCCCCGACCCAGGCCGGCGACTACCCGGCCCGCTTCCTGTTCCGGTTCCTCGACAACCACGGCATGCTCACTGTGACCGGCGCTCCGACCTGGTACACGGTGACCGGCGGTTCGGCCCGCTATGTCGAGAAGCTCGCTAAGGGGCTGACCGCGGTCGAGACCTCGACCCCGATCCGCCGCGTGCAGCGCACCGCGACCGGCGTCGAGATCCGCGACGACGCCGACACCGTCGAGCACTTCGACGCCGCCGTGCTCGCCGCCCACCCGCACCAGGCGCTCGGCATGCTGGCCACGCCGAGTGCGGACGAGCGCGCTCTGCTCGGTGCGATCGACTACACCGTCAACCCGACCCTGCTGCACACCGACATCTCGGTACTTCCGCGCGCGCGGCGGGCCCAGGCCTCGTGGAACTATGCGATGCCGTCCTGCGACGCGCGTCCGACGTCGGTGCAGCTCAGCTACAACATGAGCCGGCTGCAGCGCTTGGACGAGATCGGTGCCGACCGGACCTATGTGGTGTCACTGAACTCCGAACACCGCGTCGACCCGAGCACCATCATCGACCGCATGCAGTACGAGCACCCGGTCTACACGCTCGACTCGGTCGCCGCTCGAGAGCGGCTTCCGGAACTCAACGACAGGGTGCTCGCCTACGCCGGCGCCTACCACGGCTGGGGATTCCACGAGGACGGCGCTCGTTCCGGGGTAGCCGCCGCCGCCAGCCTGGGCGTGGAATGGTGAGCGAAGCTTGCGAGCGAACGGGTGTGATCGGGGCTTGGCCGGCCGAACGAGCGCAGCGAGGCTCGGACATGAGAGGTCAGCTGTACGACGTGGAGATCACCCACATCCGTGCCGATCCGGTGCGCCATGATGTGCGGCACCGCAGCTATCAGTGGTTCGTCGATCTGGACGAGCTGCCCCGGCTACCGCGCGGACTGCGGTCGCTGGCCCGTTTCGAGTCCCGCGATCATCTCGGCGACCCGACGCGGAGCCTGCGGCACAATGTCGACAGCTACCTTGCCGAGAACGGCATCGACCTGCACGGCGGCCGGATCACCATGCTCGCCAACGCGCGCAGCGCCGGCTATGTCTTCAACCCGCTGTCGCTCTTCTGGTGTCACGACCCGTCCGGCGCGCTGGTGTGCGTCGTCGCCGAGGTGCACAACACCTACCAGCAGCGCCACCGCTACCTGATGCGCACCGACGACGCGGGACGGGCGGAAACCGACAAGCAGTTCTACGTCTCGCCGTTCTACCCCGTCGACGGCTACTACCGGATGAGCCTGCCCGAGCCCGGCGTGCGGCTCGCGATCACCGTGACCATGCACCGTCCCGGAGAACGCCCGTTCACGGCGTCGGTGCGTGGCGTCCGCACCAGGGCGACGACGCGTGCTGTGCTGGCCGCTGCGCTGCGCCACCCGCTCGAAACCTGGCGTGTTCGCGCGCTGATCACGGCGCACGGAATCCGCCTGTGGCGCAAGGGATTGCCCGTCCGTCCGCGCCCCCCGCACCCGTCCGACCCGGAGGACACCATGCCGAAGAACAGCGTCGCCGACCGACTCGCCGCGCTCGTCCGCGAGAGCGTGGGTATCGAGCTCCCGGTACGACTGCGGGCATGGGACGGCAGCGAGACCGGCCCGGCGGACGGACCCGTCCTCGTCATCCGCTCGCGTCGCGCGCTGCGGCGGCTGCTCTGGGCACCGGGGGAGCTGGGCCTGGCCCGTTCCTACGTCACGGGCGAAATCGACGTCGAGGGCGATCTGGCCGACGGGTTCCGCCGCGCCTGGACACTCGCGCGTGCGCGTCCGAAGACCGGTGTCCGGCTCGGACTCGGCGCGGCGTTGAAGGCGGCCGGGACGGCGGCGCGGCTGGGCGCGATCGGACTGGCGCCGAAATCTCCCGCGTCCGAGGCGCGGTTGACCGGACGCCTGCACACGAAGCTGCGCGACCGGGCGGCGATCGCCCACCACTACGACCTGTCCAACGACTTCTACGAGCTGTTGCTGGACGAGACGATGGCGTACTCCTCGGCCTACTTCACCGAGCCCGGCCAGTCCCTGGTCGACGCGCAGCGGGCCAAGCTAGATCTCATCTGCCGCAAGCTGGATCTCAAGCCGGGTATGCGCCTGCTCGACGTCGGCTGCGGCTGGGGTTCGCTCATCCTGCATGCCGCCGAGCACTACGGCGTGCACGCCACCGGCATCACGCTCGCGGCGCAGCAGCGCGACCACATCGTTAAGCGGATCGCCGACTGTGGCCTCACCGACAAGGTCGAGGTGCGGCTGCAGGACTACCGCGACCTCGACTCGGCGGAGGGTTTCGACGCAGTCAGCTCGATCGAGATGGGCGAACACGTCGGCGAGGGGCAGTACCCGGCCTACGCCGTCCTCCTCTATGGCGCGCTGAAGCCGACCGGACGGCTGCTGCTGCAGCAGATGTCGCGGCACAGCGGCACGGCGCCCGGCGGCGGGGCGTTCATCGAGTCCTACATCGCGCCGGACATGCACATGCGGCCGATGTCGCGGACCCTGCACCACCTGGAGGGCGCCGGCTTCGAGGTGCGTGATGTCGAGGCGATGCGCGAGCACTACGTCACGACGGTCGGGCATTGGATCGACACTCTAGAAACCCACTGGGCCGACTTCGTCCGCCTGCTCGGCGAGGAGGTCGCGCGCGTCTGGCGGCTCTACCTCGTCGGCGGCGCGCTCAGCTTCGCGGAGGGACGGATGGGTGTCGACCAGTTCCTCGCCGTCAAGGCCGATGCCGACGGCGCGAGCGCGATGCCCGCGACGCGACCCTGGGCAAAGACCACCGGCGCGCCGGGTACAACGGACGGGTGAGCTCGTTCGACACCGGCGCCTTCGGCGCCGCGCTGCCCTGGGCAGGCGCTACGGTGGTGGCCGTCCTACTCGCTACGTTCGTCGCGTCCCGGATCGCCGGCAAACACAGCGTGATCGACACCGCATGGGGTCTGTTGTTCTGTGCGGCGGCGCTCGCGGTGTTCGTCCGCTCGGCCGGTCACGGCGACGACCTGCGTCGCTGGCTGTTGCTGCTCCTGCCGCTGCTGTGGGGACTTCGGCTGGCCACCCACATCGGCCGGCGCACGGTCGGCAAGCCCGAGGATCCGCGCTACGCGCAATTGTTGGAGAAGGCGAAAGGTAACCCCGATCTCTACGCGTTGCGCTCGATCTACCTGTTGCAGGGTGTGCTCGCGTTCGTGATCGCCTCGCCGATCCTGGTCGGAGGGTTCGAGTCGCGAGGGGTCGGCATTGTCGCCTGGATCGGCGTTGTGATCTGGTTCGTGGGGGTGTTCTTCGAAGCGGTAGGCGATGCGCAGATGGAACGCTTCCGCGCCGACCCGTCGCACAAGGGAAAGCTGATCGACACCGGACTGTGGCGCTACACGAGGCACCCGAACTACTTCGGCGACGCTTGTGTGTGGTGGGGTGTTTTCCTGGTCGCGGCCGACGCGTGGCCCGGAGTCGTCACCGGCTACGCGCCGATCATCATGACGCTGCTGCTCACCAAGGGCTCGGGGGCGCGCATCCTCGAGAAGCACATGGCTTCGCGCGACGGCTGGGCCGAATACTCCGCAAGGACCAGCATGTTCTTCCCGTTGCCGCCGAGAGCGAAGAAGGCTGTTACGAGTGACTGAGGCGCCCGGCGAAATGAATCGACGCACCAGCCGGTAGCACTCCCGCGGCGACAAACATGATCACGCCGCACAGTCACCGTGACCGGCTTCTCGTCGGATGACGACCCGGTCAGCCCGACCTAGTGACCGAGAACGCTACGAGTTGCGGCCCGATCGTGACACGTCAGCGCAAGAATTCCGCCAGGGCGGCGGTCGTCTCGTCCGGCGCCTCCTCGGCGAGGAAGTGTCCGGAGTCGAGGTCACTGGCTCGGACGTTGTGGGCGTACTCGCGCCAGATCGCCGCGACGTCGTACTGGTGGCCGACGAACCCCCGGCGTCCCCACAGCACGAGTAACGGACACGCCACCCGGTGCCCGGCTGCCGCATCCGCGTCGTCGTGCTGCAGGTCGATGCTTGCGGCAGCCCGATAGTCCTCACAGCTGGCGCGGATGGCGGCGGGATCGGCGAAGCAGCGCACGTACTGCTCGACAGCTGCCTCGTCGAAGGCGTCCGGCACTCTGGACCACAGGGTCAGATGCCGCCGGACGTAGTACTCAGGATCGGCACCGATGAGGCGTTCCGGGAGGTCCGGATCCTGGGCCAGGAAGAACCAGTGATAGTAGGCGAGACCGAAGTCCCGGTCGACGGTGGCGAACATGTGCCGAGTAGGGACGATGTCCAGGACGGCGGCGCGCCGGACCACATCGTGATCCAGGCACATTCGATGCACGACGCGCCCGCCCCGGTCGTGGCCGACCGCGTCGAAGCTGTCGAAGCCCAGCGCCGCCATCAGCGCGACCTGCTCGGCGGCCATGATTCTCTTGCTGTACTCGGCATGATCCGCACTCGTCGCGGGTTTGCCGGAGTCGCCGTAGCCACGCAGATCGGCGGCGACCACCGTATGCTCCCGCGCCAGATATGGGGCAACCCGATGCCACATCACGTGGGTCTGCGGATAGCCGTGCAGCAGCAACACCGGCGGCCCCGAGCCTCCGATGCGCGCATACAGCGCCACGCCGCCGATCTCGATTCGGCGCACCTCGAAATCGTCGAACACGGCGCCTCCTCGTCCTACCCGTGCCTATTGTGCAGGGCGTCGCGGCCGGGCTGCACCTGCTGATCACCCTGCCCGACCGTATCGGGGCTGCGGTAAGGAGGGCTGCACCCGTTGCCTGAGCGGTTACGCGTACGGCCCGCGCAGCACGCTGGTGCCGCTGTAGTCATAGCTGGACGTACCGAGGTCCTGCACGCTGACCTCGATGTCGCTGTACCGGTTCATCAGGGAGCTAGGCACCGTGAGGGTCGCCTTTCCGTCCGGCCCGAGCCAGCCGATCGGCTGCAGGTTGGTGCGTTTGCCGTTGGTCAGCCACACCTCGTAGTGCCGCGCGGTCAGATTCGGCAGCGAGGCCGCGTCGAGTTCCATTCGTCCGTCGGAGCGAACCAGCGCGGTCGCGGAGGACTTGCCGACATCGAACGCCTGTAGCGCCACCTGACGCCCGGACGGCGTGCTATCGCTGGTGTTGGCGACGACGGTTGCTGTCGCACCCCCGATCACGACGGCGGCAGCGGCGGCGGCGGCCAGGCCGTAGCGCAACCGGCGCGAGCCGAGCCGAGTCGGCGTGGTGGCCGCCTCCTTGTGCACCTGCGCGAACATCGAGGTGAGGTCCGGCAGGGCGTGTTCAGGTGGGCCTTGCTCGCTCGGCTCACTCCGGTTCGTCGGATCCGAGACGATCTCGGGCGCGAAGCGGTGCGCGGACGTTAGCGATGCGTGGGCGATCACAGCCAGGACGAGCTCCTGCTGGCAGTCGATGCACGAGCGAAGGTGGGCGGCGGCGTCGAGGACGGCATCGCGAGACGCCTCGCCCGTGAGCAGGCGGGGCAGCTCGTCAGACACGTGCGCGGTCATGTGATTCCTCGGGAGCTCTCGAGCAGTCCCGCCATCCGGTGCAGGCCTCGGGACGTGCGGGTCTTGACCGTTCCCAGCGGAATGTCGAGGGCGGTCGCGATCTCGGTCTGGGTGTAGCCGTCGAAGTAGGCCAGTTCGATCACGTTGCGCTGCGCCTCGGGCAGCATGTTCAAAGCAATGCGGACCTCGTCGGCCCACACCATCCGATCGGCGACCTCGCGGCCGTCGTCTCCGGTGATCTCGCGCATCGAGTCGAGCGGGACCACAACGTCACGGCGCTTGCGCAGATGGTCGATCGCGCGTTTGCGGGCGATGCCGAGAACCCAGCCTCGAAGCGACAGCGAGGGGTCGTACCGCGCGTGCACCCGCCAGACCTCGTAGAACACACGCTGCATGACGTCTTCGATATCAGCGTGCGGGACATATCGGGCCAGATATGACATCACGAGCGGACCGAGGCTCCGATAGGCCTCCTCAAGGGCATCGGGCTGGCCTTGGTTCAGGCGCACACCGATGTCGTCCAAGGCCGGTTCCACGATCAGTGTTCGTACCCGCGGGCCTCTCCGGATTCACCTGCGTCTCAGGTACCGGGCGTTACTTGTCCGACGCCACAGTGCTATGAAGATCGCGGAAGGCACAGCAAAACCCATCATCGGACAGGAGATGTCGATGCCCAATCGCACCCGTCTGGCCGCCGCACTCGCGACTCTAGGGACCGCTCTCGCGGTCGTGGCCAGTTCCAGCAGCGCGGCGTCCGCCGGCGAACACCGCCAGCACCGGCACACTGCCCGGTTCGACCACCTCTACGTGATCATGCTGGAGAACCACTCGCAGTCGAGTGTCATCGACGACCCGAACGCACCATTTCTCACCTCGCTCGCGCACGGTTACGCAATGGCCGATCACTACTTCGGCGTGACCCATCCGTCCATGCCGAACTACGTCGCCACCATTGCCGGCGACAACTTCGGTATCCAGGACGACAACGACCAGAATATTGTCAATCTCGATCGCCGGAATCTGGTCGACCAGCTCGAGGCGCACCGGATCAGCTGGGACGCCTATATGGAAACCCTGCCCGCAGACAAGCTGGCCCGGTTCTCCCCGTCGGAAACCAATCCGCTGTATGCGAAGAAGCACAACCCGTTCGTGCTCTTCGACGACGTCAAGAACAATCCCCGACGGATGAGCCACGTGCGCGGCTTCGCCCGGTTGGCGAGCGACCTGAACGGCCCGAAGGCACCGCAGTTCGTGTGGATCTCGCCGAACCAGTGCCACGACATGCACGGCGGCGTCTACGCCGAGCTGCGCGGTCACCCAGAGACACCCTGCCCGTACGGCGCCACCAAGGACGACACGAACGACGCGTCCCTCAAGGCCAAGGCCGATTCGTTCGTCAAGCGCGCCGTCACCACGATCCGCAGCTCGCGCGCGTGGACGAAGCACTCGGCGATCGTCATCGTCACCGACGAGAACGACTTCACCGGAAACAAGCAGACCGGCGGCTGGGAGAACGCGGGCGGGTGCTGCGACTCGCCTTACGTCGCCGCCGCCGACCCGCGCGTCAGCCTCACCTGGCCGGGCGGGACGTACGGCGGTGGCCTGATCCCGGCGATCGTGGTCACGGCCTCCGGACGGCGCGGCGTAGTCGACCACACGCCGTACAACCACTACTCGCTGCTGACCACGATCGAGGACAACTGGCACCTCGGACACCTTGGCCACGCCGGGGACGCCCGCAATGGCGTCGTCCCGATGCGCAAACTGTTCGGGTCTCGGTCATAGCTCGATTCGGCCGGTAACCTCGGCCAGTCCGATCCGACCGCCCGCGCCAGGTGCGGTGGCGCTGATCGACACCTCGTCGCCGTCCTCGAGGTAGTTGCGCGTCGTCCCGTCGGACAGGGCCAACGGCTCGGTGCCGTTCCAGGTCAGCTCGAGCAGGCAGCCCCGGTTGCCGCGTTCCGGCCCGCTCACCGTCCCGGACCCGAACACGTCACCGGGACGCAGGTGCGCGCCGTTGCTGGTCAGGTGCGCGAGCAGCTGCGCCGGCGTCCAGTACATCGAGGCGAACGAGGAGCGACTCACGATCGTGTCGTTGATGCTGACTGTCAAGGCGAGATCGAGACCAGACGGGGAGCCGGAGTCGTCGAGGTAGGGGAGCACCGGGGGATCCCTGGGCGGCGCCGCGACCCAAGCTTGCGCCAACGCGTCCAGCGGGGTGATCCAGGCGCCCAGCGAGGTAGCGAACGACTTGCCCAGATGCGGTCCGAGCGGTTGCGATTCCCAGCCCTGAATGTCGCGGGCGGACCAGTCGTTGAGCAGGCACACGCCGAAGACGTGCTCGGCGAAATCACCAACCGCAACCCCCGCGCCGGCGGGCGATCCGGCGCCGACGACGAAGCCGACCTCGGCCTCGAAGTCCAGCCGTCGCGATGGTCCGAACTCCACGCCGGATTCGGTGCGGAACTGACCGCGGGGACGTCGGATCCGCGTGCCCGACACGACGATGGTCCCGGCCCGGCCGTGATAGCCGACCGGCATGCTCTTCCAGTTCGGCGTCAGTGCCTCGCCGTCCGGCCGAAAGATTCGGCCCGCGTTTGTCGCGTGGTGCTCGGACGCGTAGAAGTCGACGTAGTCGGCCACCGTGAAGCCAAGGACGGGCCTGAGGTCGGCGAGCTCGATCAGCGGGTACATATCGGAGGACAGCACGTCGACGACGGTGGCCCGCACCTGCCTCCAGGTCGCGCGTCCCGCCGCCAGAAAGGCATCGAGCGTCCCGCCGGCGAACAACCGGTCATCCAGAGTGGACAGGTCCAGAACTCGATTGCCCAACCGAGTCGCCGCGAACCGGCGCCCATCAGCGGCGGCGACCGACGCGACCGGCAGGTTGTCCAGGCCAAACAGGTCTTCGTTCATGTAGCCGGGCCGCGGCCGGACCAGGACCACGCGTAGCGGCCGTCGTCGCTGGCCTGGCCGCCCTCGCCCAGGCGCAGCGGACGGAACGTGTCGACCATGACGGCGAGCTCGTCGACGAAGTCCGTGCCGATCGAACGCTCGTACGCGCCGGGCTGCGGTCCGTGTGCGTGCCCGCCCGGGTGCAGCGACACTGAACCCTGCCCGATGCCGGATCCTTTGCGCGCCGCGTAGTCGCCGCCGCAGTAGAACATCACCTCGTCGGAATCGACGTTGGAGTGGTAGTAGGGCACCGGGATCGAAAGTGGATGGTAGTCGACCTTGCGCGCCACGAAGTTGCAGACGACGAAATTGTTGCCCTCGAACACCTGGTGCGCGGGCGGCGGTTGGTGCACCCGCCCGGTGATCGGCTCGAAGTCGGACACATTGAAGGTGTACGGGTAGAGGCAGCCGTCCCAGCCGACCACGTCGAACGGATGGTGCGGGCCGACGTGGATCGAGCCCGCGATGCCGGACGGCCCCGACGAACGGTGCTTGATGTAGACCTCGACGTCCTCGCCTGCCTCCTGCGGCGGGTCACCCGGACCATGCAGGTCGCGCTCGCAGAACGGGGCGTGCTCGAGCAACTGCCCGTACTTGGACAGGTAGCGCCGCGCCGGGACGATGTGGCTGTTCGCCTCGATCGTGAAGGCGCGCACCGGGCCGTCCGGCACCCAGCGGTGCGTGGTCGCACGCGGCAGCAGTACGTAGTCGCCTTGCTTCGCCCGCAACGTCCCGAAGATCGTCTCGACGGTCGCATTCCCCGATTCGAGGTAGATGCACTCGTCGCCGAGCGCGTTGCGATACAGGGGAGACGCGGCGCCGGCGAGGACGTAGGAGATGCGGACGTCGTCGTTGCCGAGCACCAGCCGCCGTCCGGTGACGACGTCGGTCGTCTCCACGTCGGCGTCCTTGAACAGCTCGGGCAGTCGCAAGTGCCGGGGGAGCAGGGGCTCGTTCGGCAGGGTGATCTGATCCGGCAGCACCCACGAGCGCACGTCCACCAATGCGGATGGGATCTCGCGGTGATAGAGCAGCGAGGAATCGGAGAAGAAACCCTCCTCGCCCATCAGCTCCTCGAAGTAGAGCCGCCCCGCCGGATCGCGATGCTGGGTGTGCCGCTTGGGCGGGATGCTTCCGCGCTGCTGGTAGTACGCCATACCTCTGTTGTACTACGAAAATAGTGGTTCGGACGCCGTCTGAGGGACGGGGTCCGAACCACTATTTGGCGGAGTCAGCGCTTTTCGATCGCGACGAAGGACCGCTCGGTCGCGCCGGTGTAGAGCTGGCGGGGACGGCCGATCCTGGTCTGCGGATCGCTGATCATCTCGCGCCATTGCGCGATCCAGCCCGGCAGCCGGCCGATGGCGAACAGGACGGTGAACATGCGCGTGGGGAAACCCATCGCGCGGTAGATCAACCCGGTGTAGAAGTCGACGTTCGGGTACAGCTTGCGCTCGACGAAGAAGTCGTCCTCCAGGGCGACTCCTTCGAGTTCCATCGCGATGTCGAGCAGGTCGTCGCGCTTGCCCATCGACCTGAGCACCTCGTCGGCTGATTTCTTCACGATTGCCGCGCGCGGGTCGTAGTTCTTGTAGACCCGGTGCCCGAAGCCCATCAGCTTGACACCCTTCTCCTGCCTCTTGACCCGCTCGACGAAGGATGCGACGTCGCCGCCGTCGGAGCGGATCAGCTGCAGCATCTGCAGCACCGACTCGTTGGCGCCGCCGTGCAGCGGGCCGAACAGTGCGTTGATGCCAGCCGAAATGGACGCGAACAGGTTGGCCTGCGCCGAACCGACCAGACGCACCGTCGACGTCGAGCAGTTCTGCTCGTGGTCGGCATGCAGGATGAACAGCTGATCAAGAGCGCGGACGACTGCTGGCTCGAGTTCGTACGGCTCGGCGGGGAAGCCGAAGGTCAGCCGCAGGAAGTTCTCGACCAGGCCGAAGGAGTTGTCGGGGTAGAGGAACGGCTGCCCGATGGACTTCTTGTAGGCGTACGCGGCGATCGTCGGCAGCTTGGCCAGCAGCCGCACGGTCGAGAGCTCGACGTCGTCCTTGTCGAACGGGTCCAACGCGTCCTGATAGAAGGTCGACAGCGCGGACACCGCGGACGACAGCACCGGCATCGGGTGGGCATCGCGGGGGAAGCCGTCGAAGAAGCGCTTGAGGTCCTCGTGCAGGAGGGTGTGCCGGCGCACTTTGCCCTCGAAGTCGGCCAGCTGATCGGTGGAGGGCAGCTCGCCATAGATGAGCAGGTAGCTCACCTCGACGAAGGACGAGCCCTCGGCGAGCTGGTCGATCGGGTAGCCGCGATAGCGCAGGATGCCGGCTTCGCCGTCGATGTAGGTGATCGCCGACGTGCAGGACGCGGTGTTGGCGTAGCCGGAGTCGTAGGTGACCAGGCCGGTCGAGGAGAGCAGCTTGCTGATGTTGGCGCCGCTCGCTCCCTCGGCCGCGTCGGTTATCGGCAGCTCAACCGTCGTTCCGTCCGGAGCGCTGAACTTGGCTGAGTCGTCGGGCATGGCCTGGCCTTCCTCGCGGCAAGCGGTCTGTTCGGACCCTACCCTCAGGTGTCGGATCCGAGGTTCTGCAGGCGCACCTGCCCGCGCGCGATCAGGCGCTGCTGGCCGTCGGTGATCTCGACCTGCCACAGCTGCTGACTGCGTCCCCGATGAACCGGCGTCGCAGTGGCGGTGAGCTCGCCCTCGGTGACGGAGCGCAGGAAGTCGGTCTGATTGGAGACGCCCACGACGCGGCCGCGATCACCCATCCACAGCGCGGCGCCGACGCTCGCCGTCGCCTCGACGGCAGCGCAGTGCACGCCGCCATGCACGATGCCGTACGGCTGATGTAGCTCGGGACGGACCTGGCACCGCGCGACGACCCGCTCGTCGCTCGCCTCGGTGTACTCGAAGCCGAGGACGGTATCCAAGCCGGGCAGGCTGAACGGCAAAGAGTCCGGGACGTGCTCGGGGCGCTCCGGGCGCTGCGCGCTCATCGGCCGAACCTACGGCATGCTTAGCCCATGCGCGGACTCCCGGACTCGATCACCGCCTGCCTGTTCGACCTGGACGGTGTCCTGACCGACACCGCATCGGTGCACCGCAAGGCATGGGGCCAGGCCTTCGATCCGCTGCTCAATGACCGCGGTCTGCCGCTGTTCACCGATGCCGACTACGCGGACCACGTCGATGGCAAGCCGCGTGCCGATGGGGTGCGTGACTTCCTCACCTCGCGCGACATCGAGCTGCCCGCGGGTTCGGCGGACGACGGGCCCGACGAGCAGACGATCTACGGCATCGGCAACCGGAAGAACAGGTTGCTGCTCAAGGCGATCCGCGACGACGGGGTTCAGGTATTCGAGGGATCGAGGCGCTACCTCGCGGCCGCGCGTGACGCCGGGCTGCGCCGGTTGGTCGTCTCGTCCAGTGCGAATACCAAGGACGTGCTGCACGTGACCGGGCTCGAGGAACTGGTCGAGGGACGCGTCGACGGCGTCACGATCACCGAGCGGGGGCTCAAGGGCAAGCCGGCGCCGGACTCGTTCCTCGAGGGCGCGCGGGTGCTCGCTGTGGCACCCGAGCAGGCCGCGGTGTTCGAGGACGCGCTCGCCGGCGTGCAGGCCGGACGCGACGGCGGATTCGGCTACGTGGTCGGCGTGAACCGCCTCGACGACGAGCACGCGCGGGGGCTGCGGCAACACGGGGCGTCCGTCGTCGTCGACGACCTTGCAGATTTCCTATGAGCATGCGGAGCGGCCGGTTCCCGGTCGCGGCCTGGGAGCTGCGCGAGGTGGGTCTCGACTTCGACGACCTGGCCCGCTCGGAGTCGCTGTTCGCCCTGTCCAACGGGCACATCGGGGTGCGCGGCAATCTCGACGAGGGTGACCCGCGCGGCCTGCCTGGCACGTACCTGAACTCGTTCTACGAGACCCGTCCGTTGCCCTACGCCGAAGCCGGGTTCGGATTCCCCGAAGACGGCCAGACCATCCTCAATGTCACCAACGGCAAGGTGTTCCGGCTGCACGTCGACGACGAGCCGGTGGATCTGCGCTATGGCGAAGTGCTGCACCACAACCGGGTCCTGAGCCTGCGCACCGGCGTGCTGCACCGCGTGGTCGAGTGGCGCTCACCGTCCGGCCAGGTGATCCGGCTGCGTACCAAGCGTCTGGTGTCTTTGACCCAGCGATCGATCTTCGCGGTGAACTGGGAGATCGAGGCGGTCGGTGACTCGGCGCGAGTGGTCGTGCAGTCCGAACTCGTTGCCAACGAGCACGTCCCGGCACAGTCGCGGGATCCGCGCGTCGCGGCGATCATGGAGAACGCGCTGGAGGCGCTTGCGCACGGGGGAGAGGGCACCCGCGCGTTCCTGCTGCACGGCACCAAACGGAGCAAGCTGCGAATGGCCGCGGCGATGGACCACCTCATCCACGCGCCGGACGGTTACTCCTACGAGCTGGACGTCCGCGAGGACTGGGCGCGGCTGATGGTCGGCAGCGTGCTGCAACCGGGCGAGCGCCTCGGCCTGACCAAGTTCGTCGCCTACGGCTGGTCGAGCCAACGCTCGATGCACGCGCTCAGTGACCAGGTCGCCGCCGCGCTCGTCGCTGCTCGGCACGCTGGGTGGGATCAGATCGAGGCCGACCAGAAGCGCGCGCTGGATCTGTTCTGGGAGTGCGCGGACGTCGAGATCGACGGGGCGCCGGGCGCGCAGCAGGCCGTGCGGGTGGCGCTGTTCCACACCTTCCAGGCGGGCGCACGCGCCGAGCAACGCACCATCCCTGCGAAGGGGTTGACCGGTCCGGGATATGACGGGCACGCCTTCTGGGACACCGAGTCCTTCGTCCTACCCGTGCTGATCGCGACCGCACCGCACGCGGCACGCGACGCGCTGCGCTGGCGGTGGTCGACGCTCGATCTGGCCCGCGAGCGCGCGACGCAACTGCACCTGCGCGGGGCGGTGTTTCCGTGGCGGACGATCCGGGGACAGGAGTGCTCGGGCTACTGGCCGGCGGGGACGGCGGCGATGCACATCAACGCCGACATCGCGGGTGCCGTACAGAGATATGTCGACTGGACGGGCGACGACGACTTCTACCGCGACTACGGCATGGAGCTGCTGGTCGAAACGGCGCGGCTGTGGATGTCGCTCGGATACTTCGGTGCGGACGCGAGATTCCACATCGACGGGGTGACCGGTCCGGACGAGTACAGCGCCGTAGTGCGGGACAACATCTACACGAATCTGATGGCGGTCCGGAATCTCGCTGCCGCGGCCACCGCCGCGCAACGCTGGCCGCAGCAGGCGGTGAAGCTTGACGTGCAGCCGGAGGAGATCGAAGCGTGGCGGGCTGCGGCAGCGGTGCCGTCGATGCCCTATGACGAGAAACGTGAGGTCCACGAGCAGGACCGCGGCTTCACCGACCGGGAGGTATGGGACTTCGAGCGCACCGCGCAGGCGGACGGCTATCCACTGCTGCTCAACGCTCCGTATTTCGAGATCTATCGCAAGCAGGTGATCAAGCAGGCGGACCTGATGCTGGCCATGCACTGGTGCGGCGACTCCTTCACGGCGGAGGAGAAAGCCCGTGCCTTCGCCTATTACGAGCCGCTCACCGTGCGCGACTCGTCGCTGTCAGCTTGCACGCAGGCGGTGATCGCGGCCGAGGTGGGGCACCAGGACCTCGCTGCCGAGTACCTCGCCGAAGCGGCGATGATGGACCTGCACGACCTCGAGCACAACACCGGCGACGGGCTGCACATCGCCTCGCTCGCCGGCACCTGGCTTGCGGTCGTCGCGGGATTCGGCGGGATGCGCGATCACGGTGGTCAGCTGTCGTTCCGTCCGCAGCTGCCACGCGGCTGGAACCGGCTGCGCTTTCGGCTGGTGTGGCGCGGAGCGCGCGTCCTGGTGTGCGCGGAGGCGGGCGAGGTCAGCTACGAGGTGACGCACTGTTCGGACGAGGGCATCGAGATCGTGCACTGCGGCGAGACGGTTCGCGTCGTCCCGGGTGAGAAGCTCACCCGGCCGATGGCAGCCCCCGAGCCGTTGACGAACCGGCCGGCGCAGCCGGTCGGACGCGAGCCGTTGCCCGCCGACAGCCTGGAGTGATCTCACGCATCTCACCTGCTCTGCTCGCATCTGACCGATGCCCGCCGGGGCAGACCGGACAGTTCGGTGGCGGTGTGCAGCTGGGCGGCGGTCTGCCCGGTTTATCGACGTCGCAGGTGGCAGTGCGGTCACCGTCCGTTGACGTTCGCCCGGACCCGGAAGACACTGGTTGCAACACAGGGGGCGAGGCAGATGTCGAAGTTCGCCGTGTTCTTCACCTTCACCGGCGCGACGGTCAAGCGCATGATGGACAAACCCAGCGACCGTGCCGCGATCGTGAGCAAGCTTTGCGAGGACGCGGGCGGCCGCATGGAGGCGTACTACGGGATGTTCGGCGCTTGGGACGGCTTCGTGATCGCCGAGGTGCCCGATAGCAGCGCCGCCGCCGCGATCAGCCTGGCCGTCAGCAGCTCCGGCGCGTTCGGCCGGATCGAGACCCACGAGCTGCTCGAAGCCTCGCAGCTGAACGAGTCGCTGGCCAAGGCCGCCCAACTGACCTACGCCCCACCCGGCGCGTAGTGGTACCTGGCACCACATCCACCACCGCCTAGAGCGGTATCAACAGGGAGAAGTCGCGGTTACGGCAAGCTCTTCGCCCGGTTGATCAGCCTGGGCGGCAGTGGTCCCGACGAGTTCACCGCGCGAATCGGGTCTGTGCCAATACCACTTCAGCCGCCTAAAACCGTCCCGACACACCGGTAACGACTCGATCTCTTTGCCCGGAAGGGTTGTGCACTGGTGAGTCCTGTGTGACGGTTGTGGCGAATGAGGCGGCGTGGAAGCCGCCTTCGCGCCCGAGACCGCGTGGTGCCGAAGCCGGCTTCGCCGAGGCGAGCCGCCGCCGAAAGGTTCTACATCGATGGGTATGAACCATCCCACCGGGACGCGACTGTCCTTCTTCGACGAGTGGACGAACCAGGCACGAGATGACGCATCCGCGGGCCGACCAGAGCGTGGCCGGCACATCTGGGGGCGGCGCATCACCGCGCTCGGAGCGCTGGCGGTGGCCGGCGTCGCGGCCAGCGTCGTGCTTCCGGGATCGGCCGCGACGGCAGACCCGTCCGCGAACGACTGGTACCGGCTGCGCATGTGCGAGTCGAGCAACAACTATTCGATCAACACCGGCAACGACCACTACGGCGCGTACCAGTTCGATCTCTCGACCTGGCGCAGCGTTGGCGGCTCGGGCTATCCGAACCAGGCATCGCCGGGAGAGCAGGACGCTCGGGCGTTGATCCTGTATCGCGAGCGCGGCTGGCAGCCGTGGCAGTGCGCCGGCATCGTCGGGCTGCGGGAGGACGCCGATGCCCGTTCGGGTCGCATCAGCGACATCCACGTGCCCGGCAATGGGTCCGGTTCGGGTGGCGGCTCGTCGTCTGGCCCGCCACCGTCTCCGCCACGGTCATCGCACGGCGTGCCGGCCTTCCCGGGCTCACGTTCGTACGTCTTCGGGGACACCAACTCGACGATCAAGGCGTTCCAGGACCGCATGCACGCCCGCGGCTTCTTCCCTCCGGGCACCGGTCAATACGGCCCGAAGACGCTTGCCATGGTGAAGCGGCTGCAACTGCTCAACGGCTTGCGCGGGAGCGGGCTGCTCGGCCCGAAGACCTGGCGCGCAGCCTGGGTCGGGAGGTACTGGCTGCCGAGGCACGTGGATACCGACGTCCCGTCAGCGCCCGCGTTCCCGGCGTCGCGCTCGTTCGTGTACGGCGACAACAGCCTGGTGATCAAGCGGTTCCAGGACCAGATGCACGCCCGTGGCTTCTTCCCGGTGGGAACCGGTCAGTACGGACCGAACACTCTCGCGATGGTCAAGCGGCTGCAGCTGCTCAACGGGTTGCACGGCAATGGATTGCTCGGTCCGAAGACCTGGCACGCCGCGTGGGCGGGTAGGTACTGGCTGCCCACCCGAGCCAGCGCCACGTCCGTGCCGCCGTTCCCGGCATCCCGCTCGCTCGTGTACGGCGAGCGCAACCTGATGATCAAGCGGTTCCAGGACCAGATGCACGCCCGTGGTTTCTTCCCGGTGGGAACCGGTCAGTACGGACCGAACACTCTCGCCATGGTCAAGCGGCTGCAGTTGCAGAACGGACTGCACGGCAGCGGGCTGATCGGACCCGAGACTTGGCGCGCCGCATGGCTGGGCAGGTACCAGCTTCCGTGATCAGCCGACTCATCAGATGATCTTGTGTAGGACGAGCGGGTAGACCGGGCCGGATCCCGCCTCGCGCAGCAGGGTCGCGGCGGCGGTCGCGGTAAAGCCGCTGCGGAGGGTGTCGTCGACGAGCAGGACGGGGCCGCCGAGGATCTCGCCGCAGACCGCGAGTCGCTGAAGGGCGTGGGTGGCCGATTCGAGACTGGTCGTGGCGTCGCGCTGGAAGCCGGCGCCGGACGCCGCGAGCGGCTGCGCCAGACGCATCCGTCCGATGTCGGCTAGGCGCCGCGCGAGGTCTTCGAGCAGCTTGGGGTGGGTGCGCGACGGGACCCAGGTGACCCAGGTGGGACGCCCGCAGGGCCAACCCC
>JALZAI010000291.1 GCA_030948475.1 Actinomycetota bacterium | reverse complement strand
GGGCAACCCGGGACCCGCCGGGTTCGGTGCTGTGGTGCTGGACGCCGACACGGGCGAAGTGCTCGCCGAGCCCAACGACTTTATCGGCATCGAGACCAACAACGTGGCCGAGTACCGCGGCCTCATCGCCGGACTCACCGCGGCGCGCGACCTCGGCGCGCGGCGGGTCGCCGTCCGGATGGACTCCAAGTTGGTCGTGCAGCAGATGAGGGGTGCCTGGCAGGTCAAGCACGCCGGACTGCGCCCGCTCGCCCGGCAGGCCACAGAGCTCGCCTCGTCCTTCGACCAGGCCACCTTCGACTGGATCCCGCGCGAGCAGAACAAGCACGCCGACCGGCTGGCCAATGAGGCGATGGACCGCGGCGAGGGCAAGCGGCCCAGGCCGTCCGCGCCGACCTGGACGCCACCGATGGGCCGGCCTACCCGGCTCGTCCTGGTGCGCCACGGCTCGACCGTCCACTCCGCCGAGAAGCGCTTCTCCGGCCGCAACGATCTCCCGCTCGACGAGGCCGGCGCGAAACAGGCCGCAGCCCTGGCCCGCCGCAATTTCGGTGCCGTCGCCGCGATCGTCAGTTCACCGCTGCGGCGCGCACGCCAGACGGCCGACGCGATCGGTGCGGTGCTCGACCTGCCGGTCACCGCCGGCGAGGAGCTCGCCGAGCTGGATTTCGGCGCCTGGGAGGGGCTCACCTTCGCCGAGGTACGCGAGCGCTTCCCCGACGAGCTCGCCAACTGGCAAGGCGTGCCCGATCTCGCCCCGCCCGGCGGCGAGTCGTTCGCTGTACTGGCTCGTAGGGTCCGCCGGGCACGTGATGCGATTGTCGCTGCGCACCCGGACACGACCGTCGTCGTGGTCACGCATGTGTCGCCAATCAAGACCCTCGTCCGGACCGCCCTCGACGCGCCCTTCGCGGCGATCTACCGCATGCACCTCGACACCGCGTCGGTCTCCACGCTCGACTACTTCGCGGACGGAGCGTCCTCGCTACGGCTGTTCAACGACACCTCGCACCTGATCAACTAGAAGATCAACTAGAGGCCGACGACGTGGAACGCCGCCCACAGCGTACCGGTCGTCACGACGAGCAGGATCGGCACGGTAAGCACCCCGAGTAGGTGGAACTCCGCGGCGCGCGGCTTCTCGGCGGCGGGCAACAATCGCCGCCACAACAGGGTCGCCAGCGACCCCCCGTAGGTGAGGTTCGGGCCCACGTTAACGCCGAGCAGGACGGCGAGGACTAGCGCCGGCTGCCCGGTCACGAGCGGCACGAGCGCCAGCGTCGCGGGAAGGTTGTTGACCAGGTTCGCCAACGCCGCCGCGAGGAACGCCGCGCCGAGCAGCGCGAGGAACTGCGTCCCGGACGGCACGAGTCGCCCCAGTTCGCTTCGGAGACCGTGCCGTCCGACCGCCTCGACCACGACGGCGAGCGCGAGAACGAACACGCAGAATCCGGGGCTGGCCGCGCTGATCAGCCGCACCGCGCTGACGTCCCGCCGCCGGACGCGCGGAATCAGGAGCAACAAGCAGCCCCCGAGCGCAGCCCAGGCCGGTGCGACATGCAGCGAGGACGTCACGACGAAGCCGGCCACTGTCAGCGCCAGCACGATCAGCGCATACGCGGGCGGGGCCAGCTGCGGGTGTGCGGCCGGCTCGGAGTGGGCCGGCACGTCACGACGGAAGAACAGGCGCAGGCCCAGCCACTCGGTGCCGCACGCGACGATCCACGGCAGCACCATCAGTGCCGCAAAGCGCCCGAAGGACAGGCCGGACGCGGCGAATGCGAGCAGGTTCGTCAGATTCGACACCGGTAGCAGCAGCGAGCCGCTGTTCGCCAGGCGCGCGCAGGCGTAGGCGTGCGGCCGGGCGGGCACCCCGAGCCGGTGCACCGTGGTGAGCACGACCGGGGTGAGTAGCACGACCGTCGCATCGAGGGTCAGCACAGCCGTCACCGCCGAGGCGATCACGACGACGATCGCCAGCAAACGGCGGGGTCGCGAGTCGCTGACCAGCGCCGCCAGCGAGCCGAGGTAGTCGAAGACACCGGCATCGGCGCACAGGTGCCCGAACACCAGGATGCCAGCGAGGAACGCCACAGTCGGCCCGATCTCGGCCAACCGGTGCCGCGCGTCGCCGAGAGACAGGATTCCGGTCGCGACCACCAGGACCGCCGCGGGCACGGCGGCGATCGCCTCGGTGATCCCGAACGGGCGCACGATCGCGACCACCAGGCTCGCGACGAGGACCGTGATCGCGACCGTCTCCGCGAGCGCGCCGTGCACCCGGGCAGGCTACCGACCGTGGGCGGTGCGAATCGCCGGCGGAGGCCGTACGATTCGGGGCGCGGCGGACGAGCCGACCGGGCGGCCGCGTCGGGAGACAGAGATCCCGCCGAGGAAAGTCCGGGCTTCACAGGGCAGGGTGGTTGCTAACGGCAACCCGGGGCGACCCGCGGGACAGTGCCACAGAGAACAGACCGCCAGCGCGTTCGGCGCTGGTAAGGGTGAAACGGCGGTGTAAGAGACCACCAGCGCCGCGAGTGATCGTCGGCGGCTCGGTAAACCCCACCCGGAGCAAGGTCAAGCAGGTTCGCCAGCACGAGCTGGTGATCCGCGCAGGCGATCGAGGGCGGCCCGCCCGATGCCTGCGGGTAGACCGCTAGAGCCTGTCGGCGACGGCAGGCCGAGATGGATGGCCGCCACCGGCGCGCGAGCGCCGGGACAGGACCCGGCTTAGAAGTCGACTCGTCCGCCGCCCCCCGAACCCGCCGCGTCCGCGTGTATTGAGGCGTTCCCACGGGTAGATCCGTAATGTGTGGAAAGGTATCGCCGCGTGATGCGCAGCGCACCGACGAGGACGTTCCGAAGGCCATCGGCGAATGGTGACTTTCGGCGTCGAGTGGCGACTTCTACGTCGCTGCTCGGCGCGAGGGACCAGTCGGCGCG
Organism: Actinomycetota bacterium; assembly: GCA_030948475.1. Classification (GTDB taxonomy): domain Bacteria; phylum Actinomycetota; class Actinomycetes; order Mycobacteriales; family Jatrophihabitantaceae; genus JALZAI01. The sequence continues at coordinate 11,039 of JALZAI010000291.1, read as the reverse complement.
AGGGAAACCAGTGTGAGGATCGGCGGTGACCATCGCCGGAACCCGACGCGCGGGTTTCTGGACGTGCTGCGGGTCCGTGAGTTCCGCTGGCTGTGGTTCGCCGACCTGCAATCGCTGATCGGTGACCAGCTCTCGCGCGTGGCGCTGTCGGTGCTCGTGTTCAACCAGACCGGTTCCGGTCTGCTCACCGCGGCCGTCTACGCCCTCACCTACCTGCCGGCGGTGCTTGGCAGCGTGCTGTTGGGCTCGCTCGCCGACCGCATCCCTCGCCGCGCCCTGCTGGTGGGCGGCGATCTGGTCCGGGCGGTGCTGCTCGGGGTCATGGCTGTGCCGGCCGTCCCGATCGGCGCGATGGCCGCGCTGCTCGTTGTTGCCGTCGTGGTGGGCACGCCGTGGAAGGCGGCGGAAATGGCTCTGGTCGCCGACATCCTGGACGCCGAGGGTTATGCCATCGGAACCGGGCTGCGGATGGCGACCGTCCAGGGCGCGCAGCTGCTCGGCTTCGCCGTCGGTGGTATCGCCGTGGCGTCCATCGGATCCCGGACCGCGCTCGCCGTCGACGCGGGCAGCTTCCTGCTGTCCGCGTTGATGATCAACCTGCGGGTGCAGCGTCGTCCCGCCCCGGCCAAAGGCCGCAACGAATCCTGGTCCGACGGTGTCCGGGTGATCGCGGGCGATCGGCGCTTGCATTCGTTGATCGGGTTGTCCTGGTTGTCCGGCGTGCTGGTGATTCCCGAGGGTCTCGCCGCGCCGTACGCCGCGCACCTGGGTGGTGGCGCGGCGGCGACCGGCGTGCTGCTGGCGGCCGGACCGGCGGGGGTGCTGGTGGGCTCATTGCTCTACGTTCGCCTGCTTCCGGATCACTTGCGAGCCCGCCTGGTCGCGCCGTTGGCCATTGTTGCCGGGTTACCGCTCGTCGGGTGCGTGGTCGATCCGGGCCTGGCCGCGACGTGCGTGTTGTGGGCGCTGAGCGGGGCCGGTACCGCCTATCAGGTTCAGATCATCACCGAGTTCGTCCAGACGGTCCCGGTGAGCCGGCGGGGTCAGGGCATCTCGGTGGCCTCGGCGGGACTGCTCGCCGTGCAGGGGGTCGGCCTGGTGCTGGGCGGGCTGGCCACCACGTTCTGGGCACCTCCGACAGTGGTGTTCGCTGCCGGAGGAGCCGCGATCGTGCTCGCCACGCTGCTCGGCGCGGCACGCTCGTCGGCGCACCGCACGCCGACACGTGTCGCCGTCTCGCAGTTGAGTGCCCTGCGGTGAGGCCGGCCAGTCTCCGGGGATGCTGGCCACCCTCGTCGCAGATGCAGAGGGATCACTGACCCCGCGATCGGGCAACGCGCTGTGTGGCGATCGAGAATGAACGAACATCGAATCCAAGTCCCGCTACCGGGCCTCGGTGGGGTGGGTCAGCGCCATTCGTGACCCTGGAGTCGCCATTCGTGTCCTAGCACCATGTTGGTCACCTCCTTTGCGTGTGGATACGGGAGTTTCGGTGGGCTTGGTACGGACCGGGTGCGATCAGCGCCATTCGTGTCCTTGCAGCATGTTGCTCACCTCCTCCCGTTGCTCCAGGCACGCTCGCGTGGCAGGCTGTAAGCACACGAGTAATTCATCCTGCGCAAACCGTTCAACTTGGGCGAACCTCCGGTACTCTCGAACTACATCGACCAATAGCGACGAACGGCCATGTGCTCGGCGAAATCGGTCCAAAAAATGGCGGACCCAAATCAGACATATCCAGATGTACCCAGACAGACCAGGGCACTACCGCAGCGAGGGGAGAGTGCTCAGCCATGACTTTGGCTCGTGACGCAGCCCACAGCACGTCCTCGCTCGCGACGGGGCCACGTGTCCGGCATCTTACATTTTGTACCCTCAATAGCCCAGCGCGTACTTTTCTGTGCGTAGTAGAGCTTTTCGCCACGATTTGGACGGCTGTCGCGCTTGCTAACGAACCGGTCTCGTGGGCCGTTATGGTTCGGCTCGCGCTGCTTCTGGTAGTCGCGATCGGTTACGCCGAGATCACCGGACGGGTCGAGCTGGTCCGACGCTATATAGATCCGGACGCTCGCAAGGTGTGGACAAACTACACCTCGGTGTGGGCCTTCGCCGGCGTGCTGGTGCTCCCGGCAGGCTATGCCGGTCTGCTCACCGCGGCGGTCTACGCACACGCGTTGCTGCTCGGTCACCGCAGCTGGGCAGTGCGCCCGCACCGGCTCATCTTTACCGGCGCCACGATGGTGCTGGCCGCGCTCGCGGCGGGCGAGGTGCTCTCGCGAGCGACGCACCCGGTGCATCCGTGGGACGGGCCGGTGGCCGCCCTCGCAGTCGGCGCCGCCATCGTGGTGTTCTGGCTGGCCAACATCAGTGTGTTGGTGACCGGCATGTATCTGGCCGTGCGACCACCTCGCTTCGCCGAGCTGCTACCTCACCGAGCCGGCATCGCGTTCGAGTACGTCACGCTGTCCCTCGGCGTGGTGGCCGGTGAGTTCGTGATGCACAGTGTCTGGCTCACCCCATTGGTGGTGGTTCTGATCGCCACGACACACCGCAGCTCGCTCGTCTCGGATCTGCGTGTCGCCGCGTCGACCGATGCCAAGACCGGCCTGCTCAACGCGATGAGCTGGCGCGAGCGGGCGCGGCAGTCGCTGAGCTATGCCGGACGCACCGGCCAACCGGCCTGCGTTCTCGTCCTCGACCTCGACCACTTCAAGGCGGTCAATGACGAGTTCGGCCACCTCGCCGGTGATCAGGTGTTGGTCCGGGTCGCCGACACGCTGCGCACCGAGGTCCGCGACCACGATGTGGTCGGCCGGTTCGGTGGCGAGGAATTCGTGATCGTGCTCGACGCGGCGTCGCTGGATTCGGCACTGAGCATCGCCGAACGGCTCCGGGAGCGAATTGCTGCGGGACGATCCGGGCCGGTCACCCAGGTGACCGCATCGATCGGCGTCGCCTACTCGGCGCGGGCACACGGCATCACCCTCGACGAGATGCTCGAAGCTGCCGACCATGCCCTTTACGCGGCCAAGGCCGCCGGCCGCGACCGCGTGCAGACCGTCCAGATGAGCGCCGCGCGCGCCGCCTGAGCGTCGAATGCATCCGCCTGCGGGGTATCTATCGGACCGTCCGGACGCGGCGCGTCCATCGGACCGCAACGTTCTATACAGTGTGTACACGCGACGTGTGCAGGCCGGCTCAAGACGCCAGTTGCGTTCGGCGTAGCGGCAGACGTTCGGGGGCGATGTGCGAAGTCCGTTCTGGCGCGACGAGGTCGCGACCGGTGCCGTGCTCGTGGCCTCCTATCTCGGTGGCCTGGCGGGCTATCTCGGCGGTCTGCCGATGCTCGTGGTCGGCTCAGCCGTGCTGTTCGCGGTGGCCCTGCTGTCCGTGGTGCGGATGCTGGATCGCGTTCGGGTTCAGGCCCGCACGGTCGAGGACCAGTCGCAGCGCCTCGACGAAGCCGTGGACGTGGTGCGCCTACTCGAGAACGAGCTGCGCCATCAGGGCTTGCACGACAGGCTAACCGGCCTGCCCAACCGGGGCCTGCTCGACGATCGCGTGGAACATGCCCTGCGCGGCTCGGCCCGCTCGAGCGGGGCGGTCGCGGTGCTCTTCTGTGATCTGGACGGATTCAAGACCGTCAACGACAGCCTCGGCCCCCGCATCGGTGACAAGTTGCTCGCTGTGGTCGGCAAGCGGATCTGCTCGGTAGTTCGGACCGAAGACACGGTAGCCCGGCTCGGTGGCGACGAGTTCGCCATCGTGATGTCCGACGTCCATGACCCGCAAGTCGCGCACAATGTGGCCGAGCGGGTGGTCTCGGCAGTGCGGCGTCCGATCGACATCAGCGATCATCCGATCGCGGTGTCGATCAGCGTCGGACTTGCGTTCGGGGACGTGGGAAAGTCCGCCGAGGTCCTGCTCAGCGAGGCCGACGCTGCCATGTACGCGGCCAAGACCGGGGGCAAGGACCGCGCCGTTGCCTTTGCCGAGCCGATGCGTACCGCGATCGTGCGGCGGATGGCGCTGCGCAACTCGTTCGCCGAGTCGCTGCACGGCGGCGAGTTCTACCTGCAGTACCAGCCGCACATGTCGCTGCGTGACTCGCGACTGGAGGGCTTCGAGGCCCTGGTGCGGTGGCGCCATCCAGAACATGGCGAGATCGAGCCGGGCGAGTTCATCCCGTTGGCCGAGGAGACCGGCTTCATCATCCCGCTGGGTCGTTGGATCCTCGAGACGGCGTGCCTGGCGGGGGCATCGTGGCAGCAGGACGCGCCGGGTTCGCCGACCCTGTCGGTCAACGTATCCGCGCGACAGCTGCAGAACAGCCACTTCGTGGACGACCTGAAGGCGGCGCTGTCCTACAGCGGACTCGCGCCGTCGCAACTGATCCTGGAGGCGACCGAGAGCATGCTGATGGTCGACCCGGACGACACCGCGAAGGTGCTGCACCGGGCCAAGGATCTCGGCGTCCGGATCGCCATCGACGACTTCGGCACCGGCTACTCCTCGCTGGGCTACCTCCGGCAGTTCCCCGTCGACGCCATCAAGATCGACAAGAGCTTCATCGAGCCACTGGCGGATCCCGCGAACGGCGAGGATGCCCTGGTGAGCGCGATCCTGCTCTTGGCGCAGCAGTTGCACCTGTCCACGATCGCCGAGGGCATCGAAACCGAAACCCAGCTCCGGTCGCTGATCCGGATCGGTTACACAAGCGGCCAGGGCGATCTGCTGTCGCGTCCGCTGGACCGCGACGCGGCGGCTGATCTGGTGCGCGCCCGGTCGGCGGGCGGCCACCGCCGCGCCGACGCCCACTGAGGTTCGGCGCCCAGCCAGTCCGGCACCGCGCTGCGCTGCGCTAAGTTTCGGCTAGCGAGTCGGAGCCAGGAGGTTGGATGGGCGACGCCGACGTGACGTCCCGTTACTTCCCGGACCCAGTCGACTGTCCGAGCTTCGCCGAGGACACCGAGTGGTACCCGCTGCCCGACGGTGAGCACTATTTCGGGCAACTGCACGAGCAGTTGAGGCTGGCGCGGGCCGGCGACACCGTCCTCATCGCCGGCCTGGAGGTCGACCCGGCCCTCGATCTCACCGGCCGGCAACCTGGCGAGCCCGACTACCGAGGGCTCGGCGAGCTGCTGGCCCGGCTTGCCGCCGACGGCGTCGACGTGCGGGTGCTGATCGCCGGTCGTGTCCTCGCGTCGTCCATCCCATGGGCCGGGCTCGGCCCGTTTCGGGGCAACGCCGCGCACGCCGAGCAGCTGCGCGGTCTGCGTCCGGACGGCTTAGATCAGCTGTTGCCGCCGCCCCTGACCGGACGCGTGCTGCTCGACTTCTCCGGCGCCATCCTCGGTTCGAACCACCAGAAGGCGGTGGTCGTGCACGTCGACGGCGAGCTGACCTCGTTCGTCGCGGGGATCGACCTCGTCGAGAACCGCTTCGACGGCACGCCGCACGACCGGCTGCGTATCGCGGAGGACCGGTGGGGATGGCACGACATCGCGGTACGGCTGCGTGGTCCTGGAGCCGAGCGGGTGTGGGACATCTTCTGCGAGCGGTGGCAGGAGACCACGACCCTGCCCCCCGAGCACTACCTCCGCAGCCCGCTCGAACGGCGGCTGCTCAACCCCGGCGAACCGGTGCCGGCCCCCGGCCCGGCACCGAGGGCGCAACCGGTTACCTCGCCGGGGACGGCGGTACGCGTGCTGCGCTCCCGACACAGCCGCAAGCTCGATTCCCTGCTGCCGTTTCGACGCAAGCACTGGGACGTGCGCCCGCACACCGAACTGCACGAGGTGTTCACCACGGTGGTGACGGCTCTCGGTGCGGCCGAGCGTTACATCTATCTCGAGGACCAATACCTCGAGGAGGGCGCCGGCGGTGACGAGGGCTTCGAGTTGTACCCGTACCTGCGAGCCGCCGCGCAACGCGGGGTCAAGGTGATCCTGGTCGGATCGGGAACCCGCGATCCCGAGGATCCGGGCTTTCATCCCAAGAAGATCAACCGCAAGTTGAACCGGGATCTGCAGGAAAAGATCGTCGACCGGCTCGCCGACGTGCACCGGCACAACTTCGCCGTGTTCCGTGTCGAGAACTGCACCGTCCACGCCAAGCTGATCCTCATCGATGACGTCTTCGCCAACATCGGATCGGCCAACATGTTCAGCCGCTCGATGGTCGGGGCGGACAGCGAACTGAGCGCCGCTGTCGTGACCACCACGTCGCTGGTCCGCGATCTGCGGGTCGCGGTGTGGGCCGATCACCTGCGCACCCCGGTGACCGACGAACTGCGCGGCGCGCTCGAGGACATCGATCTGGCGCTGGGCATCTTCCGCAGCGCATGGCTGCCAGCCCGGACGCCGACATCGACGTGGCAGGTGCCGGGATCGCCGGCCGGGTTCGCTCCGTTCGAGCGCGTCTTGGAACTTGTCGGCCCGAAATAGCTTGCGTTCGCCCGGCGGCCCGCGAGCGGTCCTAGGGTCGAGAAGACGCTCACATCTATCCGGAGGTGACCCGTGACGCTGGCGGACCGACTGCGCGACGACGCACATGCGCTGGCCGGCGAACTCACCGAGTTGCGCCACGAGCTGCACCGCAGCCCGGAGATCGGGCTCGACCTACCGCGCACCCAGCAGCGCGTGCTGGACGCACTCGACGGCCTCGATCTCGAAGTGGGTACCGGGCAGGCGCTGAGTTCGGTGACGGCCGTGCTGCGCGGTAAGCCGGGCGGTCCGACCGTCCTGCTGCGCGGCGACATGGACGCGCTGCCTGTCACCGAGGCCTCCGGGGTCGATTTCGCGAGCGAGATCGACGCCGCGATGCACGCCTGCGGACACGACCTGCACACCGCGATGCTCGTCGGCGCGGCTCGGCTGCTCACCGCCCACCGCGACCAGCTCGCCGGCGACGTGGTCTTCATGTTCCAGCCGGGTGAGGAAGGTTACGACGGTGCCGGCGCGATGCTTGCGGAGGGCGTGCTCGATGCGTCCGGCAAACGCGCCGACTCTGCCTACGGGATGCATGTGCTGTCCTCGCTCATCCCGCGCGGCTCGTTCACCACGCGGCCGGGAATCCTGATGGCCGCCAGCGACGGCCTGCGGGTGACCGTGCGCGGATCGGGTGGCCATGGCTCCGCGCCGCACCGCGCGAAGGACCCGGTCATCGTGGCCGCGCAGATAGTCGGCGACCTGCAAACACTGGTGACCCGCCGCTTCGACATCTTCGACCCGGCGGTGATCACCGTCGGTACGTTCCACGCCGGAACCAAGCGCAACATCATCCCGGACGAGGCGGTGTTCGACGCCACGATCCGGACCTTCTCCGAGCAAGCACGCGATCGAATGCGGGTCGAAGCGGTGCGGCTGTGCGAGCAGGTCGCCGCGGCGTACGGATTGGAAGCCGAGGCCGTCTACAGCGACGAATACCCGGTGACGGTCAACGACGTCGCGCACGCCGACTTCGCAATCGGGGTCGTGCACGACGTCTTCGGCGCGGATCGCTTCGAGCAGATGACCTCGCCGCAAGCCGGCGCGGAGGACTTCTCCCGCGTGCTTGCCGAGGTTCCGGGCTGCTACCTGTTCCTGGGCGCGAGCCCGTCCGACGACTACGAGAACGCGGCGACCAACCACAGCCCGCGCGCGAGCTTCGCCGATTCCGTCCTGCCCGAGGGCGTGCACCTGCACGCGGAACTGGCCTTGCGCGCACTGCAACGCGACGCAGCAGGACGCTGAAATGAAGGCCCTGGCCCCGAGCCTCGGTTAACGGTCCTGATCGCGCCAACTGTGCTCGGGTCGGTAGCCGAGCACCCGCCGGGCCTTATCGATCGACAGCAACGTCTCGTGCTCGCCCAGGGTCTTGCGCACCTCGACGTCGGGAAACACCTCGGCCGCGAGGTGGGCCGACGATCGGCTCATGACGGTGTCGGCGTTCGCGATCACGAAGCGGTGCATGCCGGTCGCCTGGTGTTCGAGCGCGCGCCGGATCGCCTGGGCGCCGTCGCGCCCGTCGATGTAGGCCCAAAGGTTCCACTTGCGCAGCAGCGGATCGGCGTCGTAGGAGGGGAACTCGGCGTAGTCGGCGGAGTCCATCACGTTCGAGAAGCGCAGCCCGATCATCTTCAGGTCCGGGTTCCATCGGCACAGCTGCTCGGCGATCTGTTCCTCGACGTGCTTGCCGAGCGAGTAGTTCGACTCCGGACGGGCCGGGTATTCCTCGTCCACCGGAAGATACGGCGGCGGGGTGTCGAACGGCAGACCGAGGGTCGTCTCGCTGGACGCCCAGACGATATTGCGGATCCCGGCCGAGATGGCCGCAGTGAAAACGTGGTACGTGGCCGTGACGTTGTTCGTGAAAAGGGTCGTGTTCGCGGTCAGCCCGGGCGCCGGGAGCGCAGCGAGGTGCACGACTGCGTCCACCGATTCGTAGCGGTCGTCGATCGCGCTCAGCGCCTGCACCGTCTGCCCGTAATCGGTCAGGTCGATGCGCACAAACTGCCCCGGCGACTGTTCGGGCGGCGCGCGGTCGAGGTTGACCACGTCCCAGCCGTGTTCGGCCAGCTCCGTCACCGTCGCCCGCCCGAGCTTGCCGCTGCCTCCGGTCACCACTACTCGTCCCATGCGGTCTTTCCTACCCACTCGCCAACTAGCGTTGACGTCATGCGGGGGGAGACGGCGGCCTGGTTCGAGCGGGCGAGCAGCCGGTGGAGCGACTGGGACGTGGCGGCGTTGTGCGCTGCGAAGGGCAACCTGCGCGTGAGCGTCGTGATCCCGGCCCGCGACGAGGCAGCGACAATCGCCGGCATAGTGGGCGAGATCCGAACCCAGCTGGTCGAGCGGTACCCGCTGGTGGACGAGCTGGTCGTGATGGATTCCGACTCGCTCGACTCGACGGCAACCCTGGCCGCCGAGCACGGCGCGCAGGTGCACGCGGTGCGCTCGGTGCGACCGGACCTCGGCGAGTTCGGCGGCAAGGGCGAAGCGCTGTGGAAGTCGTTGTTCGTGACGTCCGGCGATCTGCTGGTATTCGTCGATGCCGATCTTGTCGAGTGGGGGCCGCACTTCGTGTCGGGGTTGCTCGGCCCGATGCTTGCCCACCCGCGGGTCGCGCTCGTCAAGGGCTACTACGACCGGCTGGCCGAGGGCGAGTCGAATGTACATGGCCCGCAGGGCGGTCGGGTCACCGAGCTGGTCGCGCGTCCGCTGCTCAACTTGCGCTGGCCGGAGCTCGCTGCGGTCGTGCAGCCGCTCGCGGGGGAGTGGGCGGTACGCCGCACCTCGATCGAACAGCTGTCCATACCGGTTGGATACGGCGTCGAGATGGCCGTGCTGCTGGACGTGTTTGCGCGTGAGGGCCTGGACGCGATCGCGCAGGTCGATCTCGGTGAGCGGGCCCACGCACACCAGTCGGTGCACGACCTCGCGGTAATGGCTGCGGAGGTCCTGCAGACAGCCGCACGTCGTGCGGGAGTGCCCGCGCCGGACCAGAGCCAGTCGCAGTTGTGGCAGTTCGACCGCGATGCCGTCCCACCATGGCGGGCCCGAGCCGTCCCGCTCGCTGAGCGGCCCCCTGCGCTGTCGGTCGAGGGCTACCCGACCATCCCGGAGCGCGCGTGCTGAAGCTCGGCCGGCGCAGCTTCGACAACAACGCGCTGCTCATCATGGCGATCGTCAATCGCACACCGGACTCCTTCTACGACAAGGGGGCGACGTTCGACTTCGCCATCGCGCTGCAGCGGGTTCGCGACGTGGTTCGCGACGGTGCCGAGATCGTGGACATCGGCGGCGTGAAGGCCGCGCCCGGCACCGCGGTCACCGTCGCCGAGGAGATCGAGCGCACCGTCCCCCTCGTCACCGCGGTTCGCGCCGAGTTCCCCGACCTAGTGATCAGCGTCGACACCTGGCGGCGCGAGGTCGGCGCGGCGGCTTGCGCGGCCGGGGCAGACGTCCTCAACGACGCGTGGGGTGGCTGGGATCCGAGCCTGGCCGAGGTCGCCGCGCAGTACGGCGCTGCGCTGGTGTGTACGCATGCGGGCGGCGTCGAGCCGCGTACCCGCCCGCACCGCATCGCCTACGACGACCTGCTGGCCGACGTCCTGGCTCGCACGGTCGGCGAGGCCGAGCGCGCGGTGTCGGTCGGGCTCGCGCCGGAGAGCGTGCTCATCGACCCCGGTCACGACTTCGGCAAGAACACCCGCCACTCCCTGGAGCTCACCCGCCGTCTCGGGGAACTGGTGGCCACCGGCTGGCCGGTCTTGGTGTCGCTGTCGAACAAGGACTTCATCGGTGAGACCCTGGGGCGCGCCGTCGGGGACCGGCTTACCGGCACCCTCGCTGCCACGTCGATCAGCGCGTGGCTCGGCGCGCGCGTGTTCCGCGCGCACAACATCGCCGAAACCCGCCAGACCCTCGACATGGTCGCGAGCATCCGCGGCACCCGGGCGCCGGCCCGCACCGTCCGCGGACTCGCGTAACGGCGCGGGAGTCGGTCACTCGCACTGCATAGGCTGGGACTGCTATGCGACAGCGACGGAGCCTTGGATGACCACCGGAGCGGGAGATTCCGCTCCTGTGCTCACGGCACCCCTTGCTCCGAGGCGCACCGAAGCGCAGGTGCGCCGTGCGGTAGCGGCGGTCTACGTCGTCTTCATCGTCAACGGCTTCGGCTTCGCCAGCTGGGCCTCGCGGATTCCGCAGGTCCGCGACCTGCTCGCCGTGACCCCAGGCACGCTCGGGCTGGTCCTGCTCTGCGCCGCAGTCGGCTCGCTGATCGCGATGCCGTTGTCGAGCGTCGTCATCGCGCGCTTCGGCGAACGGCGCACCGTCACACTGTTCGCACTGGTCTACGCGCTCGGCCTGGCCACGATCGCCGTGGGCGTGCTGAGCGGCATCGGGCTGGTATCGCTGGGGATCTTTCTGCTCGGCTTCGGCAACGGCATGTGGGACGTGGCGATGAACGTCCAGGGTGCCGCCGCCGAGCAGGCGTTGAGCCGCGTGATCATGTCGCGGTTCCACGCGGGATTCAGCATCGGCACCGTCCTC
>JALZAI010000262.1 GCA_030948475.1 Actinomycetota bacterium | reverse complement strand
GATGGTAAGCACGCGCGCGCCGAGCTTGGCACCCGCCGACTTGAGATCTCCGGACACTTGGACAGCCAGCTCTCGGGTCGGCGCGATGACCAGCGCCTGCGGTGCGGCAGCGGGTCCGCCGGGTAGCTCAAGCCGGTTGAGCAGCGGGACGCCGAAGCCGAGGGTCTTGCCGGTGCCGGTACGGGCCTGCCCGATGAGGTCCTGCCCGGCGAGCGCGATCGGTAGTGTCATTTCTTGGATCGCGAAGGTCCGGGTGATGCCCACCGCGGCGAGCGCGTCGACGATGTCCTGGTTGATGTCGAAGTCGCTGAAGGCGGGGCTGTCCTCGCGTACCGGGGCACGCGCGGCCAGCGGCGCTGGCAGTTCGGCGTCGAATGCGGTGCCGTTCGAGGTGCTTGAGTCGGTTACGGAGTCGGTTACGGAGTCGGTTACGGAGTTGTCGGTCTGGTTCGTCATGTGCGTAGTGCGGTCCTCTTGGGCGCAGGTGCGCCGACCGCTGGGTTCGCCCAATGACACTGGCGCCTGCGACCCCACGGGATGTCGATCAGCGGAGGGAGGCACCGCACATGAGCGCGGTCAACGCGCAGATTCGGATACTGCTGACTCTCATTCTAGGTCATCGGCCGTTTTCCACGTCATCCGCCGTTACAGTGCCGACGTGAGTGCAGCCACGCGAGCGAATCATGCCCTCTGCTGAAGCCGTGATCGACCTGCTCGGCGCCCTGGCCTACGGCGAGCTGTGTGCCTTCGACCGGTTGGCCTACGACGCGCGAATGGCGCCTAGCCTCTCCGGGCGCGCGCAGATGTCGGCGATGGCCGCCCTGGAGTTCGGGCACTACGAGGCGCTTGCGCAGCGGCTCGGTGAACTGGGCGCCGACGCCTGTACGGCGATGGGACCGTTCGTAGCTCCGCTCGAGACCTATCACGCGCTTACCGCTCCCTCGTCCTGGCTCGAGGGCGTGGTCAAGGCCTACGTCGGCGACGGGATTGCCGAGGACTTCTACCGCGAGGTGGCCACCTTCGTCGATGACGACACCAAGCAGCTCATCGACCTGGTGCTGTCCGATACCCGGCGCGCAGAGTTCGCTGTCCGCGAGGTGCGCGCGGCGATCGCGGCGCAGCCCGCGCTGGCCGGTCGACTGGCGTTGTGGGCCCGCCGCCTGGTCGGCGAGGCGATCAGCCAGACACAACACGTCCTGGCCGACCGCGACCCGCTGATGCTCCTGCTGATACAGGGGACGGGTGATCTGACCGGGGTCGCCGCGCTGCTCAGTCGGATCACCCAACGCCACGAGGACCGGATGGCCAGCCTGGGGCTGTCCAGCTGAGTCGTGCGGCTCCGGCCACGGCGCAACGGCTAGGGTGAGGCTCAGTGCGCCGTCCCGCCATCCGAGGAGTTTCCGTGAGCTCGAAAGCCACTCCGTACAACGAGGGCTTCTTCACCAAGAATGTCGCCAGTTCGATGCCGTCGGCACGTCATGTCCTCGGCATCCTGTACGGGCTGTATCAGCCGAAGTCGGTCGTCGACATCGGCTGCGGATCCGGTGCCTGGCTGGCCGGCTGCGAGTCATTCGGCAGCGAGACGCTGCGCGGGTACGACGGTCCCTGGGCCAATCCGAACGAGTTCACCAGCCAGAAGATCGACTTCGTACCGATCGACCTCGAGCACGCCGATCTCGTGCACACCCAGAGCTACGACCTGGCAATCTCGGTCGAGGTCGCCGAGCACCTGTCCGAGAAGCGCTCGGGCTTCATCGTCGACGCGTTGTGCACCGCGTCCCAGATCGTGCTGTTCAGCGCCGCGATCCCGCAGCAGGGCGGCACGCATCACATCCACGAGCGGCCGCAGACCTATTGGATCGCGAAGTTCGCCGAACGCGGGTACGAGGTGTTCGACATCTTCCGTCCCGCAATCTGGGACAACGACGAAGTGCGGTGGTGGTTTCGCCAGAATCTGCTGCTCTTCGTCGCCAAGGATTGCGCGATTCTCGACCGTGACAAGCTTCGCTCGATGCAGCCGCCGCTGTGGGACGTCGTCCACCCGGCCAACTACCAGCGCAAGATCCGCATCGGACGCGATCAGCTGAGCAAGCAGGCCAAGCGCACCGACGACCTGGAGCGCAAGCTCAAGGATGTCACCGCTGAGCGCAACGACGCGATCGTGGCGCTGGCGCTGGCCAAGCGCGGTCACCAGCCGCCGCGTCCGCGCACGATCGCCGAGGTGCCCGGATCATTGCGTCCGGCCGCCCGGCGGGTGTGGGGCGTGCTGCCACAATCGGTGAAGGCGAAGATCAAGCAGAAGCGAGGCTGACGGCCAACGCGCGCGTGCCTAGGCGGTGGCGAAACCTACCCGGCGCTGATCGGCCTGCGCGATCTCGACGTAGGCGACGAGGTTGGCCGGCACGATCACCCGCCGGCCACGCTCGTCGGTGAGGGCAAGCTGCCCGTCGACGCTCTTGAACGCGATGGCCACGAGCTGCTCAACCTCGTCCGGCGTCTGCGTGCTCTCCACCACGATCTCGCGCGGGGTGTGCAGCACGCCGATCTTGACCTCCACGAAGCCTCCTGCTCGTCGTCACGTTCTGTGCCGTCCACGCTAGCCGAGGCGCTCCGGTCTCGTCGTCGCCGCAGGTCCGCCGTCAGCGAACGGCACTCATGGGCGGAATCCGTCACTCGATCGACCGCGATCGGGACGTCAGTTCTCCGCATGCTCGCCGTGCCGCGGGAAGTTGGAGATGCCTCGCCAGAGCAGCGATTCCAGCAGCCGCACGGCATCGTCCTGTGACACCGGCCGGTCGCTGGCCAGCCACCACCGAGCCGCGACCTGCGCGGCGCCGGTGAGCGCGGTCGAGAGCAGTTCGGCGCGCACGCGGTCAAGGCCGGTGTCAGCTGCGACGGTCTCGGCCACGGCCGTCATCGTCTTGCTGGCCACCGCCTCGACGCGCTGGCGGACCGCGGGCTCGTTGCCGAGGTCGGTCTCGAAGATCAGCCGGAATGCGCCGTCTCCCTCGACGAATCGGAAGTACGCGCTCAGCACGCGGTGCACTCGTTCGCGGTTGTCCTCAGTACCGGACAGAGCCTCGGTCACTGCACGGCCCAGCGC
>JALZAI010000213.1 GCA_030948475.1 Actinomycetota bacterium | reverse complement strand
AGGTCCTCGGCGTGAGTGAAAGGCGCGTCGTCCGCTTGCGCGCGCGCCAGTACTTCGTCCGCCGTGGCGCCTGATTCGAGACCGCAATACAGGTACACGAGGGCGGACGATCGCGGGCCGGTGCGGCTTGTCACGAGCGTTGGCCGCGACAGCCTGTCGAGCGCGGAGATCTGCTGCCGTGCCAGGTCCATGTCGAGGACCCGGGGCGGATCGGACACGACGTTGGCCAGGACGCCGCGCCCGTCTTCTGTGCGAACGAGACGGGATCTGCGATCAGTCCCCGGTTGTGCTTGAGATCACTTGGCGTCGCGAAACTCGACATCATGTTGCCTTCCAGTCGCGGCCGAACCAGCGCTTGATCCGGCTGGAGCCGAACTCGAGCTTGTCCGCTACGAACTCCTTGGAAGGCCCGATCAAGCTGCCCGTCCGCTGCTCGCCGAGGAACGTGATGTCGACGAGTGCGAGCTCGCCGCGGCCGAACTCCAGGTAGCAGAACCCACGGCCGTCGTAGTGAGAGGAACTGGTCGTGCCTTGGATCAGCGCGCCGATTCGCTCGGCGACCACGGCGCCATGGCCCTCGGCGAACACTCCGGCCCGAGGCGTTCCGACCGCCGCGACATCGCCGATCGCATACACGCCCGGGAACGAAGTCTCGAGCGTCAGCGGGTCGACGGGGATCCACCCGTCCACGGTCATCCCCGACTCAACGACGACCGCTGGGGCCTGGTGGACCGGAACGCCGAGGAACAGGTCGAAGGGCATCTCGCCTCCATCGCGCAGGATCGCCACCCTGCGTGCCGGATCAAGCTCGCAGACCTCGCGGCGCGGATGCCATTCGATTCCGCGTTCCGCGAAGGCGGTCACCAACGCCGCAGACGCCTCGGGCGATGGCGGGATCGGGCGCGGGAAGTCGACCACCAGCGAGATCTCGCTGCTCTCGCGCAGCCCGCGATCCACGAGCTCGTCATGCAGCAGCAAAGCTGTCTCACTCGGAGCCGGCGGACACTTGTACGGCGTCGAAAGGACCCCGATGATCACCCGGCCACCTTTGAAGCCCGCCAACGCGTCGCGCGCCGCGACGGCACCATCGACCGTGTAAAACTCGTGTCCAACCTCCAGCAGTCCGGGCGTCGCTGCGGGGTCCACGTCCGCCCCGAGCGCGACCACCATCACGTCGCCCTCGAACCTTCCCGCGTCGGTCTCCACGCACTTGCCGACCGGATCGATCGAACGCACTGCCGCCTGAACGAACCGCACTCCGGGCTTGACGACATCGCGATACGGGTGCCGGACCCACGAGGCAACGGCGCGCCCGAACATGACGTCGAGCTTCGAGAAGCCGAACACGAACGCGTCACTGCGATCGATCAACACGATCTCGACATCGTCACCAAACTGCTCGGACAACCTGGTCGTCAGCTCCAGACCCCCGAACCCGGCACCTAGCACCAAAACGCGCACGGACGGACCATACCCGCTACGAAGCCCGGATCGAGCGCGACAGGGGGCATGGACGCCGCGCTCACCCCGGGCTCGACCACGCCCTACCGCTCGTAATCCGCAGGTCGGTCGCGGGGACCGCCACCGCCATAGTGCGGGAAAACGCGGATACCCCTACCGGCAAGGGCGTTGATCATCGAGGCACACCAAACCTCGATAGGAGCAGACGCCATGCCGAACACAGAGCAAGACCCGGGTAGCCCGACGACAGGCACGCGGAGCAAGTGGTTTTCCGTTGCGTTCGGTGCGCTCGCCGTCGTGCTCGCTCTCACCGGCGTCGACATCGCGCTCGTCGGCGGACTACAGCCTTCGGCGACCGCCCGGACCCGACCGGCGACACAGGTGGTCAAGGTCTCCGGCGCGGAGGTCAAGCCGATCGTCTACCTGACTGCCTCGGCTGGGCTCAAGCCCGGTCCTGACGGCAAGCTTCACGATGCCTTCAGCGTCACCAACTTCTATGCGCACGTCGGTCAGCCGGTGAAGCTGATGATCAATAACACCGACAGCACCGCGCACAGCATCACCGCGCCGAGCGCGGGAGTGAGCATTCTCGTCAAACCCGGCACGCACACCTACACGCTGCTGGTCCGCAAGGCCGGACGCTTTGAGTGGCTGTGCACGCTGCCATGCGACCCCTTCTCGATGAGCCACAGCGGGTACATGCGGGGTTTCATCACCGTCAGCTGAGGCCCGCGCCCTACGAACCTCATATGAGTGCTGATCGTCGCCGCAGCCACGGCCGTGTGAAACCGGACCCCCCGCGGCGGAGGCGATCCCGCTCCGCCGCACGGTACGC